>NZ_JBEOOU010000011.1:0-103788 GCF_040309405.1 Psychrobacter sp. W2-37-MNA-CIBAN-0211 | reverse complement strand
CCAACGCCAACGCCAACGCCAACGCCAACGCCAACGCCAACGCCAACGCCAACGCCAACGCCAACGCCAACGCCAACGCCAACGCCAACACCAACACCAACGTCACCTACTAATCCAGATGTAGCCGCCAACGCTGATGCAACCGGCATCATGAGCAACACCTTGAGTAGTGCAGAAGGTTTAGGTACTCAGAACGCTATCGGTTTCCGTCAATTTGTTAATGACAATGAAACCTATACAACTACGACAGGTAGTGGAGAGGATGAGACACCTACTGTTATCGAAGACAGTAATGTTGACAACCTGACGTACAACACTATCGAAGCCCGTCTTGATATCGTTAAGCCTAATAAGTTTAATACTACTGTACAGGACTTAACGCTTCAGACGGTTAGGGCTGATGACGTTAATGTCGCTAACACAGATGGCTTTAAGAAATCAGCTATAGCAAACGAAGTGCTTTTCAAAGATGTAAAAACAGGCATCTCTTTCTCTCCGACTGCTGATCTAACCCTCCCTTATCAATCTGTGTACAAGAACTTTGACTCACAGATGCAAATTGGACACGTATATGGTGACCTAGATAAGCGTTCGGGTATCGCACCGGGAGTTAAATCACGTTATGCCAACGTCTATGTAGTGGGTAACAGTACTGCTCAAGCCGATATGGATTACCTAAAAGCGCTAGGTCAGTATAACATTGCGAATAATATCAATGAAGGTACAGTACAGTATGCTGGTGTTGCGACTTATGCAGATAACTTGCATTTATCCAGTGGCGGTGCTATCAATCCAGTTCTGAATGGTACTTCCAACTTTGATGTCAATTTCGTTAATGATTCTTTAACAGGTACATTAAACTTTGCTGATATTGATAAAAATATTGGTATCAATGCAGATATTACAGGCAATACCTTTGCTGGTACAAATGCTGCTAACAACGTTCAAACCTCAGGTGGTTTTTATGGCAAGGATGCTAATTTCTTGGGCGGCATCTACCAAGAAGCGCAACCTGGCGATGTAGCAGGTACAGGTACTGCACAAGGAACCGGAACAACTTTCCAAGGTACCTTCGGTGCTGAAAAGCAATAAATCAGTCTGACAGTTTGTAGTAAAAAAGCGCCTTAGGGCGCTTTTTTTTGTAGATGATAAACTAAGAAAACAATCATTATTTCAGTTTACAAATGTTCTTTTAGTTGATTAATGTTTATTTAATTAAAAGATAATTTTACAACGAAAAAAATTTTTGTTTCTAAATAAGAACTATTGTTTATATTTATCTATTAATATGTTGGTATATATCGAATATATAGTCAGTATTTTAGTCCATCAATCATAACTTATTATTATCTCTCAATCATTTGAAAGTGATGACTCTCACACACTAACTATGTCACCTGAGTATTACAAAGATATTAGTAAAGCATTTCTGTCACAGTTGATTAGATTTACTCGGAATTTTTTGATAAAAATACGTCAATAATCAGAGATTATTATATTTTCATAGCCTTTATAGGCATAAACCAAGAGTATTCTACTTATTTTAGCTTTATAAAAGAACTATAGTTCAACTATTACCTCTATCTAATCACTTTTATAGATTTCTCATAAATGGTGGTTATCAATTTAAATTTTTGGCATGCAATATTAGTAAAGCAATAGTCATGTACATACATTCAACCTTCTTCATGATTCCTATATATTCTATTTAATAGATATTAATTAGTAACTAAAAGTTATAGTAGACATTATTCTATTTTTATTTATTGACTTTTTGTATGTAATTTGTTTATCTATACGCGATAGTAGATAAAAGTTATGTTTAACGGAATATTCATAAAACTTTCATGGAGGAATTCGAATGCCACTTGACCGTCATTCAATCTTGGCTGTATCAACAGCAAAAAAATTAAATACCCCGCTCAAAGCTAGTGTTGTTCTTTTGACTGCTATGATCCTAGCCTCATGTTCAACGAGTGGAGGAGATAACTCTATTGCTCCAAAACCAACCCCTGTTTTACCAGGGGTGGAAGATGGAGAAACTGGTGGTGGTGAAACTGGTGGCGGTGAAACTGGTGGCGGTGAAACTGGTGGTGATATAGCAGCTATCAAAGCAGCAGAGGCTAGAGCCAAAGATGCAGAAGCTAAAGCGGTAATTGCAGAGAGTCAGACAAAAATTGCACAAACTAAATTGGCAGAAGCTACCAAAGCACTAGACACGGCGAAAAAAGATGCACAAGAAAAAATTGATGCTTTAGAAAATGCATCAAAATCAGAAATAAATGCTGCTAAAAAAGCGGCACAAACTGCTCAAGATGCACTTAAAACCGCTGAAGAGACATTTAAAGTAGAATCATCTAAAGCTGTTGCCGCTGCTAAAGCAGAAGCGGCAGAAGCTAAAATCGCAGCAGAAGCAGCAAGAGCAGAAGCTGTAGCTAAAATTGAAGCAGCCGCAAAAGCCTCTAAATCACAAGTTGACTTGGCTAAAAAAGCTGCCGCAGAAGCAGTAGAAAAAGTAAAAGTCGCAGAAGACAAAGCTAAAGAAGCAGAGGTTAGAGCGAAGACGGCGATAGAGGCTGCAGAAGCAAGAGTAAAAGAGGCTGAAGCTGTAGCTAAAATTGAAGCAGAGAAAGCCAAACAAGAAGCCAATGCCAAAGTGACCGCGGAAGCAAAGGCAAAAGCAGCAGAAGAAGCTAAAACAGAAGCAGAAAAAGCAACTGTAGCTGCAGAAACCGCTCGTGCTAAAGCCGAAGCTGCTAAATTAGAAGCAGAACAAGCTTTAGAAGAAGTTCTAGCAAATGGTGGTGGTTCGGAAGCTTTACAGAAAGAAGCCGAGCGCAAAGCAAAATTAGCAGAGCAAGCCCAAGCTCAAGCCCAAGAGGCCCAAGCTGTTGCTCAAGCTGCTCAACAAGCTGCCGCCGCTCAAGTCGCTGCTGCTCAGCAAGCCCAACAAGCCGCCGAAGCAGCCTTGGCAGCAGCAGCCATCAAGAATGCGCCCGAAGCCACTAAATCAGGTGTTCAGTCATTGAACATCGACCCATCAGCTGCTGGCTTACCTAATGCCTTTACCGCTACTAGTCGTGACTTTAATACTACCGCAAACAGTGTTGAAGCTCGAGCAGACACTGCCTCAGGTGGTCTATTACCAATCGTCAATATCACCACCTCTGGTACGAATGACACCAACTTACAAAACGGATTTAAATCTCACGACGACAGCACTGATATTACAACCGCCCTTGGTGTACTGCCATTAACTTATACCTCAACCTATAAAGACTTTGGCGATGACATGCGCATCGGTCAAATTGATGGTGCAGCAGCTCTTGGTGCAAATAAGCTACCAGTGAATGGCGTTGCAGTAGTCGGTAATGCTACCCAAGCTGCCAACATGCCGACCGAAGGTAAAGTTGGCTACACAGGAGATGCCACGTATCGCAAGCTGGGCATCGGTAATGATATCGAGTTTGGTAAATCAGTATTTACTGCTGACTTTGTCGCTCAAAACGTTAAAGGCGATCTCACCTTCGATAAAGCCGGTAAGATTGGTTTAACAGCGGGCATCAATGGTAATCAGTTCTCAGGTACTGCAGATACCAACGCAGGCTACAGTACCGAAGGTGGATTCTTTGGCGGTGATGCTCAGTATCTAGGCGGTGTATACGAAGGTAAAGGCGCTCAAGGTACTTATGGTGCAAAGAGTGACAAACAAACCGCAGCAGAAAAAGCAGCTGACAAGGCGCAAGCTGATGCTGAAAAGGCGCAAGCTGCTATCGCTAATGCCAATGCCCAAGCTGCTGCTGCCCAAGCTGCTGCAGACAAAGCCAAAGCTGATGCTACCAAGGCGCAAGAAGCCTTGACTGCCGCTGAAGAAGCCTTAGCAAATGCTGGTACAGGAGATGGTGGTCTTGCTGCTGCATTGGCTCGTGCTGAAGCCGCCGAAGCTGCAGAAGGCGCTGCATTAGAAGCTGCTTCTACAGCCGACGCTGCCCGAATTGCTGCGCAAACGGCTCAAATGGCTGCGGAACAGGCTCAAATTTCGGCTGAAAAAGTGGCTGAAAAAGCAGTAGGGGATGCCCAAGCACAAAAAGAGGCTAAAGAAAAGGCACTGCAGGCTCAAGCAGTAGCAGAGAGCGCCAAAGCTGTGGCAGAAGCGGCTAAGATTGAAGCAGAGAATGCTAAAACTGAAGCTTTAAATGCTAAAGTGAGCGCTGAAGCAGCAAGAGATGAAGCCATAGCGAGAGCAGAGGCTGCGGAAGCTGAAGCGTTAGAAGCCGCTAATAAATTTACGGCTCCAGATTCAAGAGTATCGGGTTTCCAAAGTAATTCTGTAGGCTCTGATGACGGAATTTTTGACAACAACTCCAATAGCTATAACCAATTGAAAGTTTATGCTAACGAAGTTGATGGCAGAGCTTCCCTAAAACCAATTGATGTGAAGTTAAGAGGCGCAAATGATGGCGCTGCTGACAACACTTATGGTACAGGTAATAACGGTTTTAAAGAGCACAAAGGTAGCACGTCATTTGAAGGTCGTTTGGGGGGTACTATTCACAAGCGAGATATGAATTACTCTTCAGTGTATAAAAACTTCGATAACCAAATGCAGATTGGACATTTAGAAGGTGACATCAAAAATGGCATATTATATAAGAGCCATTTGTCTAATACTTATGTCCAAGGTAATGCCACTAACCTTGGTGATATGGACAAATTAGCCAACGTAAATGAAGGTAAGGCCAATTATGAAGGGGTGGCCACCTATGCAGAAGGTGGAAAAATCGCAGTCGATGGTACTTCTAAGTTCGATGTTGACTTTGTCGCCAAATCAGTGAAAGGCGAGCTGGAATTTGCTGACAAGCAGGTTGATATCAATGCGACTATCTCTAATAATATCTTTGCTAGTGAGCAAGGTGCTGCTGTCAATACTGTCGGTGGTTTCTACGGTAAAGGTGCTAGCTTACTAGGCGGTGTCTACGAAAGAGAGACTAAAGATAACTATATCAAAGGTACTTATGGTGCTTCTAAAGTAGATCCAACAGTTGAAGTAGTGCCTGACCCAACAGAATCTAAAATGACTGGATTCCAATCTACGGCGCTGAGCAGTAAAGAGAAAACGCTACCACTGGGTCAAGGTCAGCTTGATAATGCTATCGGCTATGTTGAAATTCGCGACGATAAATCGGCTTGGACTGAACTAAAAATAGAAAATGGTTCTGAGGTGCCAGTAGATAATCGTAAAGGTGATAACTTTACTAGCTTCAGTAAAGGCAAAGTGCTTGCCGACATGGTCAAGCCAGATACGGTATTAGAGCCTATCACTGTCAATTTAACGGCTGCAAGTGGTGAGCAGAAAGTTGAAGCAGGTAGAGGTAGTTTGAATCCGACTTACCAATATAACGCTGTCTACAAGAACTTTGATTCACAGATGCAAGTCGGTCATGTTTATGGCAATTTAAACTCAATTGCAGGAGATGTCTCACGCGCTGCTAATGTCTATGTAGAAGGTTATTTAACTTCTCAAGCAGGTATGGAAAGTCTTAAGAATGTTAACGCAGGTAAGGCGCAATACCAAGGTATGGCAACTTATATTGAAAACATTCATTTGGCTGACAATGCATCTACCGCTCCAGTCAATGGGACTTCTGCTTTCAATGTCGACTTCGTTAATGGCTCAGTTGATGGTACGCTCTCATTTACTGGTAAGGGCTATAAGTACATGCCAGCTGGCAACGAAATAAAAATCGATGCCGATATTACAGGAAACACCTTTGCTGGCAATAAAAATGGCATTGACACTGCTGGCGGTTTTTACGGTAAAGAGGCTCAGTTCTTAGGGGGTATTTATCAAGATGCTTCAGTACCAGGTGGTAGCGGTGATGTTGCTGGAACAGGTACCAAATTCCAAGGAACCTTTGGTGCTGAAAAGCAATAAATCGCTGTGACTATATAGAGTAAAGAAAAAGCGTCTTGGGGCGCTTTTTCTCTCGCTTAAACCATCAAAATCCCTTAGGATAATTAAGTTTGGAAATTTACAGATCGTAATTTGGTAAGGATACCTATGAACAATCGATATATACGTAAACCTTTAACAGCTTCAATTCTGCTATCTATAATGGCTTTTCCTCTATCGGTTATGGCAGCAGAGCCCGTCTTAGAAGAGATAGAACCAGAGCTTGACCAAGCTGCCGAACTCCTCAAGCGTGAGAACCAAACTGCTGTATCAGACCCTACAGCACCTTCTACCGTTGTCTCGGATACAGAGGCACAACGTGCTATCAGAAGTCGTCAGCAACTTGCTGCCGCCACCGCTTACAATTTAGAAGCCTTAAAAGCCAATCCAGCAGCGTTTAGCAAGTATTTAAACGATGCGTTGGCTGCACAGGATATGGTAACCGTCAAAGAATTATTGCCGCATTATAAAGCACTAGAAACCAATGACCCGATGCTTATTAATTTTGCTGATGCACTCGTATATCGTAGTGAAGCTAAAAACAAGCAAGCCATCGCCATCTATCGTAATATGCTAGCGGCAGACCCAGACTTCCACCCAGTACGCCTGAATATGGCGTTGGCTCTGCAAGCAGACAAACAGTATGCCGCCGCGAAAGACCAATTCTTAAAGCTACAATCAGTCGACTTACCGGCACCTGTTATGGCTAGGGTTCAAGGCTCATTGGCTCAGATAAACAGTCTCGAAAACTGGCGTTTTGATGCCTCTGCCAGCTACGTCAAAGATGATAACATCAATGATGCGCCATCAAAGACTATCCAATCTCAATTAGGCAACTCAGTTGAGCAGAAGTCAGCCAATGGTATTCAAGTATCAGCCAGTGCAAACAAACGCTTTAATTTACCCGATAATTTTTATGCCACGGTGGGTGGTAATGCCTCACTAAAAGGCTATTGGGATGAGGCTGACTATAACGACTATTTATTCACGGCTTCTGCTGGTGTCGGTTATGATGATGCCAAAAATGATATTTCCCTCACGCCATTTGTGACTAAACGATACTATGATGAAGAGCCATATAGTCTACGTAAAGGCGTCACTGTTAGTGGTTCTCGCTGGGTAAAACCTAAGCTAAAGCTATCAGCGACTGGCATTTTATCTAAAGAAACGTTTGAAGATGACGACAATAAAAATCGCGAGACTGATGGACAGTTTTTGGGTCTAAATGCATTCTATATTAAAGATGCCAAAGAATACTTTTATGGTGGTCTTGGTAATTATCAAAATGACGTACCCAAATCTAGCATTATCAGCTATGACCGCAACTCTGTAAACGTTGGTTGGGGTCGTGAGTGGAAGCGAGGTATTTCTACCCTAACGACAGTAGGCTACGCTGTAAAAGAGTATGATGATCCAGCGGATGCTTACCCAGCAGGTAGTGGTGCTTTAAATGGTTACTACAATGCTGTCGGTGGTAAAGTTGGCTCGACAAGAGAAGACAAGACCACCTCATTAGGCTTGCAAGTCTGGAAGCGTGACTTAACTTTTTATGGTCTGACACCGCGACTGGTATTTGATTATGATCAGACTTCCAGTAACTTTGATTACTATGATGATCGCGATGAGAAGTCGGCAACCATATTGTTAACCAAGACCTTTTAATACCTTATGGCTAGGGCGTGTATTTAGCTAGGGCATGTATTCATTTTCATTGCTATTCTTAAAATGAGAACACACCCTAATATAATTGCTCATAATAAAAAACCTCGCCAATCATGGCGAGGTTTTTTTTGATAGTGATAAGATTATTTACTTATTTATTAAGGTTCAGTTCCATTTCTTCAAACTTGGCAGTTACTGAAGGTTTTGGACCGCCAGTCATAATACTAACCGCGAAGATAGCAATGGTACTTAAGATGAAGCCTGGAACGATAGCATATAACCAGCTATTTAATGCCATACCATTCATCTCGAAAGGACCATAGATCCACAGGATAACAGTTAAGGCACCAATTACCATACCAGCGACCGCACCGTTACGGTTCATACCGCGCCAGATTAGGCTGAAGATAACCAAGGGTCCGAATGCTGCACCAAATCCTGCCCAAGCGTTAGAAACTAAGCTCAATACTGAGCTATCGGGATCAGAGGCGAGCAAGATAGATACGATGGCTACCGCTACAACCGAGATACGACCCACTAGTACTTGGCGTGCTTCAGGAGCATCTTTATCGAAGAATAGCTTGTAGACATCTTTAGTCAGCGAGCTTGATACCACCAATAGCTGCGATGAAATGGTACTCATAATCGCAGCTAAAATAGCGGCTAATAAGAACCCTGAAACCAGCGGTGTGAATAAAAACTGTGTAAAGACTAAGAATATGGTCTCAGGATCATCCAAGGTCATTGCGGTTTTTTGTACATAAGCACGACCAGCAAAACCTGTCATTAAAGAACCAATTAAGCTGACAACCATCCAGCTCATACCGATATTACGGGCCATTGGTACGTCTTTGACTGAACGTATCGCCATAAAACGAACGATGATATGTGGTTGACCAAAGTAGCCAAGTCCCCATGCCATTAATGAGATAATACCAATGATAGTCATGCCACTGGTGACATCTAATAAACTTGGATCAATGTTTCGAACGGCTTCAGTCGTTGCTGATATACCGCCAAGATCTGTAAAGGCAACAACTGGTACGATCACCATTGCAAATAACATGATGACGCCCTGTACAAAGTCAGTCATCGATACCGCTAAGAAACCACCGAATAGGGTATACGCAACGACGACACCAGCAGTTACCCAAAGACCCGTGCTATATGATAAGTTGAGTGAGCTTTCGAAGAGTTTACCACCACCTACTAGACTTGCAGCGGTATAAACGGTGAAAAATAAGATGATAACGATTGCTGATATGACACGCAGCATGTGCGATTTATCTTCAAAGCGGTTGGCGAAATAGTCAGGCAAGGTAATCGCGTTGTCAGCGACTTCGGTATAAACGCGAAGGCGCGGTGCAACAATGATATAGTTCAGTAAGGCACCTAGTGTCAAACCAAGTGCGATCCACATACTTACGACACCATCGGCATACATATAGCCTGGTAGGCCGAGGAGCAACCAACCTGACATGTCCGACGCCCCTGCTGATAATGCAGTGACTGCGGGACCTAAATTACGTCCTCCTAACATGTAGCCTTCAGTATCATTGGCTTGCTTAAAATAAGCGTAAATGCCAATCCCAATCATCACTAAGAAATAGGCGCCCAACGATATCAGCACGCCACTAGAAATCCCATTCATATAAACTGTCCTTAACCAACGTTGTTGGCTGTAATTATTTTTAACTATATAAAATTAAGTCATCACAAGATGATGTTTATAAACAATATTTAAAGACAAAAAAAGCCATTAAGTAGGACATAATGGCTTTTGACTTTTAGTCAGTATTTTCTGTTAGTTTTATATGATTGATACTGTTTTAAAAGTAATATTCATAAAATAGTGATTAGAGGACAACAAGCGTGGCTCAATCGCAATCTTGTCTATCGCCCTTATCTGCTAGTTTTTTACAAATGCTACTCACTTATATAATCAATCATTTAAAACCATTAAACCTACTGTTTACCATCATATATTACTCGAAGTCTTCAAAATATGACTATCAGTGTTATTCTGGTAAATTTATGTTATAAAAAACAAAGCCAAACGCATTATAACGTATGGCTGTTAAAAATGCGAACAACCGAGCTTGGCTTTGTAAAGTAAAGCTTTATACAAAGCCAAGCTCGGTTTTAAACCATCATTTGCTACTTACTAAAAGCCGTTCAATCAATTGGGGCAAGCAAGTCTAATAAGGCAGTCACGCTACTAGAGCGAGTCAGCTTTGGATTGATAACCACACCGAGGTAACGCTGTAGCTCAATATTATCTGCCATATTGATGCGCTCTAAATCTTGACTGACCAAGGTTTGAGGTAATACTGACCATCCTAGGCCAACAGAAACCAACATCCGAATGGACTCAAGTGGGTTGGTACTCATGGTGGCATAAGGTTTTAGATTATGCTTGGCAAACTCAGCTAAGGTAATTTGGCTGGTAAAAGTATTGGCAGAGGGCAAAATAGCGGGATAGCGGGCCAATTGCTCTAAAGTGACATTGGCTTTGGTCGCTAAAGGCGATAATGTACCGGTCATAAAGTAGAGTGGGTCTGACCAAAGCGTGTGATACGTCAAACGCTTATCGTAGACAGGTGGCAACGTTAGGAATGCTAATGATAAGTCACCATCTAACACCGCCTTGTGCGCCGTTTCAGAGTCGACAAAATGAACTTCTAATTGCACCGCAGGATAGGCTTGAATAAAGTGCTTGAGCACAGGAGCCAAATGATGCAAGCCAATATGGTGGCTGGTGCCAATGACCAATTTACCTGACACAATGTGCTGAGAGTGTTGTAAATTGATTTTGAAGTTCTCATAATCGTCGAGCCAGCGCTTGGCGTGCGGCAGCATTTCACTAGCGGCTTGAGTCGGCACAATACCGCGACCGACCGTATCAAACAACGTAATGTTAAATTCATCTTCTAAATTCTTGATACGCTTACTGACGGCAGGCTGAGTAATAAAAAGCTTTTCTGCTGCGCCTGAGATGCTGCCTGTGTGCATAACAGTGACGAATGTCGTCAAATTCGTGGTATTCAAACCGATGTCCTTAGCTGCGTAGCGAGCTATAAATAAAAGTTGGCTGACCTAGTCACAATGTATTAGAAATAAAAGTTTGCGACTACGTAAAAATCATCAATTATTATTATAGGATTAGCCTGCTATAATCACAAGGTATCAAGACGTATTTATTCTATTAACTTGGTAATTAGCCGTTTAACGCCTGTATTGATGGCCAATTTTATCAATTTACCTGAAAACCCATCAATTGGTGTTGATATAGATGTGTGATAGACCAATTTAATAAGTATGATCTGTGAAAAATATTTTTGATAAATAGTAGGGTCTGTTGAACATTCAAATATTAGGACTGCTGATCACTAAAATCGTCCCAAACTAGGCGTAAACCGACGATAATGTCGAGACCTTAGCTAGGTTTACAACAACGTTTGGGGTGATTTTAGCATCAGCCTTTCAGGGCAAGGCTATTTTTTGCCAATACATGGCGAAATTGTCTACCCTAGAATGACTAGGCATCAAAAATTTCACTGCGTATTGTCTAAAAAGTAGTCACTGCCAGTACCACATTTGAATGTTCAACAGACCCTAAGTTTATTATGAAAGGCGTCAGTAACATAACGTCACTTTATAAATAAAATGCGTGTCTTTAGATAAAAGTGTCAATTAGATAAAAATTTCAATAAAAACCTCGCTTGCTGTTGTGTGAGCGGGTAAATAGATTCAGTGATTAGCAACTAATAAAGGATAGCAACATGGCCGGTCAAACGTTATATGACAAACTTTGGAATGCTCACGAAGTCACCAAGCGTGATGATGGTTCGAGCCTGATTTATATCGACCGCCATCTACTGCATGAAGTAACGAGTCCACAAGCCTTTGAAGGTCTGGATCTGGCCAATAGAGCGCCATGGCGTCTGTCGGCTAACATCGCTAGCCCCGATCACAATGTGCCAACGGTGACCAAGGAGCGTTTAGAAGGCGTCGCGGGTATCAAGGATAAAGTGTCGCGTTTACAAGTACTCACCTTAGATGACAATTGCACTAAGTTTGATATTGCTGAATTTACCATCAATGATGCCCGTCAAGGTATCTTGCATGTGGTTGGTCCTGAGCAAGGTTTGGTTTTACCTGGTATGACCGTGGTTTGTGGTGATTCGCATACTGCAACCCACGGTGCACTTGGCTGTTTGGCGCATGGTATCGGCACATCAGAAGTCGAGCATGTGTTGGCAACGCAGTGTTTGATTCAAAAGAAATCGAAAAATATGCAAATCCGTGTCACGGGTAAGCTTGGCGCTGGTGTGACCTCAAAAGATGTGGTACTTGCTATTATTGCCAAAATTGGTACCGCTGGCGGGACAGGGCATGCCATTGAATTTGCAGGGCAAGTCTTTGAAGACATGAGTATGGAAGGTCGCATGACCGTCTGTAACATGGCAATCGAAGCGGGTGCTCGCGTTGGTATGGTCGCGGTCGATGGCACGACCATTGATTACGTCAAAGGCCGTCCTTATGCACCAACCACTGAGCAGTGGGAGCAAGCGGAAGCTTACTGGCGTACCTTGTATTCAGATGATGACGCAGTATTTGATACAGTGGTTGAGCTGGATGGTAGTCAAATAGCACCACAAGTCTCTTGGGGAACCTCTCCTGAAATGGTTGTTGATATCACACAGTCAGTACCGACGCCTGATCAAGCCGCCGATGAAGCGCAAGAAGAAGGTTGGTTACGTGCTTATACCTATATGGGTTTAAATGCTGGCCAAAAAATCACTGACATCCAGCTTGATCGTATCTTTATTGGTTCGTGTACCAATTCGCGTATCGAAGATTTGCGCGATGCCGCCGCCGTGATTAAAGGTCGTAAAGTCGCGGATAATATTAAAGAAGCTATCGTTGTGGCGGGTTCTGGTCAAGTTAAACTACAAGCCGAAGCAGAAGGCTTGGACGCCTTGTTTACTGAGGCCGGTTTTGAATGGCGCGAGCCGGGTTGCTCGATGTGCCTTGCCATGAATGCCGATAAGCTTGAGCCACAAGAGCATTGTGCCTCGACCTCTAACCGTAATTTTGAAGGTCGTCAAGGTAATGGTGGTCGTACGCATCTGGTCAGTCCAGCAATGGCCGCCGCCGCCGCATTGGCAGGACACTTTGTCGATGTGCGCACGTTTTAAGACTGATACGCATCAATAAAAATATAATTGACAGGAATTATTATGCAAGCTTATAACACCCAAACAGGTATCGTTTGCCCACTCGATCGCGCAAACGTCGATACCGATCAAATTATTGCAAAGCAGTTTTTGAAGTCTATTAAACGTACCGGCTTTGGTGTCAATCTATTTGATGATTGGCGCTATCTAGACGAAGGCTATCCGGGTCAAGACAATAGCACGCGAGTGATTAACCCAGACTTTGTATTGAATAAGCCACGTTACCAAGGCGCGACTATCTTACTGGCACGCCGCAACTTTGGTTGTGGTTCTAGTCGTGAGCATGCGCCGTGGGCATTGTCAGAATACGGCTTTCGTACGGTGATCGCGCCAAGCTTTGCCGATATTTTTTATAACAACTGTTTTAAAAATGGCATGCTACCAATTGTCTTGGACGAGGCAATTGTAGATACCCTAATGAAAGATACACTTGCTAACGAAGGCTATGAGCTAACCGCAGATCTTGAGCGCCAAGTGGTCATTACTTCAACTGGGGAAGAGTATCCTTTCGAAGTTGATGAATTTCGCAAACATTGCTTGCTAAATGGGTTGGATGATATCGGCTTAACGCTACAGCAAAGTGATGCTATCAAAGACTACGAGCATCAAATGATGCAAAAAACGCCTTGGATATTTAATCAAGTACGCGCGTAGAGAGTAACTCATAGACCAGTGGCTATAAAAAACCGATGAACAATAGTGACGCAGCGTTGAGTTATCGTGATGAACTGGCTAGAATGAAGGGTAACTTATCTTCCATATTAAATAGTAGCCGTCATTATGAATAAACAACGTTATGCTGTCTGGACAAGTATGGCTGTCGCTGTAAGCTTATTGTTAACAGGCTGTCAGTCATTGACGGGCTATAAACAAATAGACAAGGCAGATAGTGCCAAGGTACGAGTGGGGAACATCCAACCTATCAAGGGTGAAGTGAATATTTCTTGCATAGGCACCTACCACTGCGAAATTGTGCAGATAGATAAAACCTTAGTGATTGCACCGGATACCCACGAGCCGGTGAGTCCTGACATGCTGGTTATTATGCCTATGAATAAAACCGATCAGCGGGCACGAGCACAGATGAACATCGACATAACGCCACTTGCTAATGAAAGTGCTGTTAAAATCGTTCCGTTGTCTGCTTCTGGTATGCCAGGACTGACCAACTACTACGCGCGGGTCAAACCTGCAAAACGCGAAGTACAGGTAAATTTCTATCCAGAAAACAACGTCGGCTATGTTGAACGTTTTGCGATTATTCATGATTTCGTCGAGCCAGGCACTTATCAGTTACATGCTTATCAAAAAAAATCTAGCGACAACTCAGGGAGCTTATTAGACACGGCATCGCCTGAGCCTTTATGCATTGAGCTGTCGCAAGACAGTAATTTGCAGCGGCGCTTTTGTAAACAGCTGGGCGCTGAGCATCAAGGGGAATTTGTAGAGACCAGTATTATTGAGAAAAAGTCCACTCCATTAAAAGCCGTGGCTTGATACCTAGACTCTCAATTGGATGGTTCTACAAAACCTAGCTTAATTAAAGACAACAACCTCTACTGTGATGGCTATCATTATTGATGGTGGTCTATTATCGATAGTGGTGGTCTTATAGAAGACGGCAATACAGCGCTAGCAGTACCTATTATAAAAACTTACTTACCCAAAAGGATCAGTATGGCAACGATTTTAACATTAGCGGGCGATGGTATTGGCCCTGAGATCATGACTCAAGCTGTTGATGTGCTCGAAGCGATTAATAAGAAATTTTCGTTAGGTTTGACCCTTGAATCTGGGTTAATCGGTGGGGTGGCAGTCGACGCAACGGGTGAGCCTTTACCAGATGAGACACTAGCACGTGCGCGTGCTGCTGATGCCGTATTACTAGGTGCAGTTGGTGGACCTAAATGGGATGGTATCGAGCGTAGCAAACGCCCTGAGCGTGGTCTGCTTAAAATCCGCAGTGAGCTGGGTTTGTTTGCCAACCTACGTGTGGCAAAGCTTTATCCGCAGCTTGTCAATGCCTCTAGTATCAAGCCTGAGATTATCTCAGGTCTCGATTTACTGATTGTCCGTGAATTGACGGGCGGTATTTATTTTGGTGAGCCACGCGGTATCCGCACGTTGGAAAACGGCGAGCAACAAGGCTACAACACCATGGTGTATAGCACCAGTGAGATTCAGCGTATCGGTAAGGTCGCCTTTGAATTGGCGCAAACACGCGCACAGGCAGCAGGTACGCCAGCCAAAGTTTGCTCGGTAGATAAAGCCAATGTCCTAGAAGTCACTGAACTGTGGAAGCAGACAATGATTGATATGCAGCAAGCGGACTATAGCGATGTGGCGTTATCGCACATGTATGCTGACAATGCTTGTATGCAGCTGATCAAAAATCCTAAACAGTTTGATGTCATGGTGACGGGTAACATGTTCGGCGATATCTTGTCTGATGAAGCCGCTATGTTGACAGGCTCTATCGGGATGCTACCGTCTGCCAGTCTTGATGCCGCTGGCAAAGGTATGTATGAGCCATGTCATGGTTCAGCCCCTGATATTGCTGGTCAAGACAAAGCCAATCCATTAGCCACGATTCTTTCTGTCGCGATGATGCTACGCTATACCTTTAAGCAAGAACAAGCTGCCCAAGCGATTGAGCAGGCAGTCAGTGATGTTCTTGATGATGGTTTGCGCACCCTTGATATTCTAGATGCCAGTGAAGCCGCCTTAAAACAAGTAGGCTGCAAAGAAATGGGGCAAGCGGTGTTGGCTAAATTGGTATAAAAAACCACGCTAATAGCTGCTAAGACTTCCACTATATTTTAGGGCGTGTCATCATTTAGATTGTGAGGCTTAAAATGAGGAAAATTGCAGCCAAACAAGGAAGACATTGCCGTAAATATGAACATATTGACAAGATTTCTGACGATGTTTGGCTAAATTTAGCCATTTTAAGACCACTAAATGTATCAGTGTGCTAATTGATGACATGCCCTAGCTGTCTTATTTCGATATCAACTCCCATAAATTGCTCAGCAGTTTATGGGTTTTTTATGCGCCAAGGATTTAGCTGGACTTAAAAAAAGTACCGAAAAATACATTAGGCCGTGTCCTCATTTTTAAAATGAGGACACGGCCTAATGTATTTTAGTCAAATGGACGTCGTATTAACACAGACACCGCAGGATAAGGCGCTTAGTAACACAAAGCTGTTATATGCTCACAAGGGAATATGGCAATATAAACAACTTATCAGTAAGCAGTAATAACTTTTATTCATGCAAAGACTGCTCATAAAGAATTAAAACGATAGAGATGAATAGTAGATTAGAGCAATAAAACTTGATAAAGAAATTTTGATAAGACAAATAATAATTTTAGGAGCACCACATGTATCAACTGACAAAAATAAGCACTGCGTTATTGGCGATCGGTTTATCAACCACTATTTTCATAGGTCAAAGCGTGGCAGCAACCACTGAAAATATGACAGCGACCGATGAAAGCACGCCATCAAGTACCAGTAATAATGTTGTTAACACTAGCGATAGCACTAACAGCACTATTGCTAATGAATCTGCTACTAATAAGTCTGCTACCAATACACCTGCCATGGAAGCGACTAGTAGTACAGTGAAAGATAAGTCCACTGACATGAGTCCAGTGACCAATGGCGTTAGTCAAAAGCTGACAGGCAAGAGTAAAACTACCGTATCACTGAATAAATTTTTACCCACGATTAAATATAGCACAGAAAATTTACCAGAGATTGCTCAAAAAGTGAATAGCGCCAATTGGCAGGCGGGGATGAATATTAATCGCAATACTGGCACCAAGCTACAAGCATTATTAAATTGGCAGCATAGTGGCGTGGGTCCTGTTGACGGCTATTGGGGCAAAAATACCCGCAAAGCCATGCAAGCATTTCAAAAAGCCAATGGCTTGACGGTCACAGAAACGTTGAATACAGAAACGTGGCAAGCATTGACTAAAAACGACAAGCTGATGGCGCAACCAGTATTGGTGAGCTATCAGCTGACTGAGGCGGACGTTAATATTAAAACCACCACTATCCCAGCAGGGGCAAAAGAAAAAGCCAAGCTCGAGGGGATGTATTACGAAAGTGTGACCGAAGGGCTGGCAGAAAAATTTCATATTAGTGAAAAGTATCTAAAATCGCTCAATCCCACTGCCAGTTTTAGCGCAGGCGAAACCATCACCGTCTACAATCCTGGCAACCCTAATACCAAGCCTGTCAGCCGCGTGGTCGCTGATAGAGTGACCGAAACGCTCTATGCTTATGATGCCCAGGACAATTTGGTTGCCAGCTATCCAACCACTGTAGGTAGCACGGCGACACCATCGCCAACAGGCACGCACACCGTAGAAGTAAAAGTGCATGAGCCCAATTATACCTATACTGCCGATGACGGCAGTAAGGCGATTATTCCTCCCGGTCCTAATAATCCTGTGGGAATGGTATGGATTGGGCTAAGCAAACCTTCGTATGGTATTCATGGTTCGCCAGATCCTGCTCGTATCAGTCGCCAAGCCTCAGCAGGCTGTGTGCGCTTGACTAACTGGGATGCGTTAGCGCTGTTAGGCGTCATTCAAAATGGCGCGACAGTAGAGTTTAAGTAACGGTTCAGTATTAGGGCGTGTCATTAACAGGGTCTAATACCATTCATAAAAATTAGAGTAGCAAGGAAAACGAGTGTAAGTGCTACGCATTGTAGACTGAACAAGTTTGACACCGCTAATCGTACTTTTTGGGTTTGGTATAAATAAAGACCCGCGCTAGATAATCCTAAAAGCCAGACAAAAAAATACCGCTGTTAAATAGCGGTATTTTTTATGGCAAAACTAGCAACTAGAATATGATAGGCAATAATGAGTAGGTTAGCAGTGTCATTATTATTATCAGTTAAACCACTCAAGAATTTATATTAGCCAAAACCGTTTATTAATGAAACGTCTTGATACAAATGCTGTTATAACCATTCTAGTTGATAATCGTATTAGTTTTTGCCGCGATAAGTAATGCGACCTTTGGACAAATCATAAGGTGTCATTTCGACCTTAACTTTATCACCAGTCAAGATACGAATGTAATGCTTACGCATCTTACCTGAGATGTGCGCAATGATCTCGTGTCCGTTTTCTAAACGAACTTTAAACAATGTATTTGGAAGGGTATCAATAACTTCGCCTTCAAATTCAATAATATCGTCTTTTGCCATAATTTGTATCAATCAATTAAAAATAAGCCGACATTATACGTAAGTTTGCTGATTAAAGCAATACAGCCATAGGTTTTTACTTGACAGCTTGTAACCGTTATGTATACCAGCTTAGACCAATCTAGTCAGGTAAATTCAACCAAATGGGCGTCAGAGGGGCATCCGGTAATAACCGCTGGAAGCGTTCAGGATAGTAGGCGTTAATGAAATATAAACCATCTCCAGAGGCGGTAGGCGGTGCAATCGTACGGTCTTTTTTGGCTAAAATACGTAAAAAATCTGCCGGTTCTAAGTGGTGCTTGCCGATGGCATACAAGGTGCCCATCAAGTTACGAACCATGTGGTGCAAAAAGCCATCTGCTTGGATGTCAAAAACGATAAACTGGCCATGAGCAAATAACCTAGCATGACTGACGGTTCGTACTGGCTGATTAGATTGACACGCGGCCGCGCGGTAGCTGCTAAAATCGTGAATACCAACGATATCGGCAGCAGCTAACTGCATCGCTGCCAAATCAAGTGGCTCATAGATGTGCGTTACTTGATGATTCAAAATAGCGGGGCGCTGTGCTTGATTAAGAGTAATATAACGATAGCGGCGAGCAATGGCGCCAAAGCGCGCATGGAAGTCCGCTGGCATCGGTTGAATCCAGCGCAGGGCGATGTCATCGGGCAGCAGGCTATTGACGCCGCGCAACCAGTTTTGCGTAGGTCGATAAGCGCGGGTAGTAAAATGGGCAATCATATTGCTGGCATGCACGCTGGCATCGGTACGACCAGCCGCGACGACCTCTACTGTCTCATTAGCGACTTTACCGATAGCTGTCTCTAACGCTTCTTGTACGCCCAATACTTCTCGTTGCCGCTGCCAGCCATGATAATGAGTACCCAAAAACTCAACCGCAATCGCTAAGGTATAAATGGGTGAATCGTCAGGCGCTATATGCTTAATCTCAGTCATGGTGTGTTCAGAATGTATACAGTTGAGTAGGGGGTAGTTATCAGTTAGCGTTTTTTGATGGTCGTACCAGCTTGAGTGACATTATTTAACCAGCGCTGTCGACGTCTGGCAGGACTGTCATAACGCAGTAATAGCCATAATAGGCGAGCGTAAATAGCGGGAATCGTTAAGCGCCCACCGGCTATCACATGATAGTCATACTGCCAACTACCAGCAGCATAACTGTCACTCACTCCGCCAAAAGGCGATTGGCTGGCACATATCACCATATGTCCATGCTCATAAGCAAGCTGTAGAGCTGCTGCTAATGCGTCTGAATAAGGAACATTGCCTGCACCAAACCCCAATAGCATAATGCCAGAGGGTGGCTGCGACAATAATGTTTTTAGCTGATTGCTCATCACCTCAGTGTCATTAGGCAAACAGTATAAAGCATGGATGCGTACTTGCTCAGCGCGACTTTGAATAGCATCAATTATATCGTACTGGTCATCCAGCCAATGCTGCCGCCGTGTATCTGGTAACGTTCTGATATAGCTATTGGCCGGATAAGCGGCTCGAGAATGTCCAGTAAATGCCATCAGATCGTGACTGTGTATCTTTTGCACCGTTTGTGCTGGCCATGACTCGCCACTAAAGCAGATCTTAACACCAGATTCACCAGCTGCTGCCAGTTTTAAGGCGTCAGTCAGATTGTCCCACGCGTCACTGTTCGCATCGATGCTATAGTTATGCAAAACCTCACTGTCTAACAATGGGCGCATACTTCCAGTCACAACGACACAAATATCGCTGCCCGCAAAAGCTTCCGCTAAAAACGCCCCTAAATAACTTAAAGTGTCAGTACCGGTGATTAATACAAAGCGTCTGTCACCTTGTGCATAGGCGTTCATCAGGAGCGTGTAAAAATGTATAAAGTCACTGGGTGTGAGCTGGCTGCTGTCTTTAATTAGGGTATTGTCGAGCCATGAAATCTGAGGTAGATTGCCCGAACTATCTTGCTCAACTAGCAGTTGTTGCAATGTGGGTAAAAATATTTCTGCTGATAAAGGTGCTAAGGGTCGTCCGTAGCTACCAAAAGTGCCACCAGCATAAATGAGTTGAATGGGGTCGGATAAGTTTTTTGTCATAGCAGGTGATGGCATAATATTGGCACAGTCAAGGAAGGCAAAAAAAGAGACGAGAGAGCTTGGTAATGATAGGTAATATGATGATAGATAGTATAAAGGCTAAATGCAAAAAAAATCAGCAAGTATTTATTCTAAATGATTAGAGGATACTTGCTGATACGAGATGAGGAGATTAGGGCGTGTCCTCATTCTTAGCCTATTTAGGCGCTTTCTATCTAGGCGCTTTCGATCAGATTGAGGGCGCGTCCTAATTATGCAGTACGATCAAGTAGCGTTTGAGCTTGTTGCTGCTGCTCGCTATTACCTTGAGTCATGACTTCGTTTAGCAAACGTTTGGCACTGTCATATTCACCCAATTGCAAATATTGACCAGCCAAGTCTAAAGTGACTTGATTGCTATCCAAGGTTTTAACAAAATCAAAGTCTGCGGCAAAACGTAAAGAGAAATCTTCTTTTGTTTCGACTTCATTGTAAGTAACAATCTCACTGTCCACTGTACTTACATCATACTCAGCATCGACTGGAGTCGTCGCCGTTGGTGCATCTGCTAGCGAGTCAAAATCAACATCATCGTTTGCTAATGTGTCTTCATCAAACGTCAATGGCGCAGTTGGTGCCATGCTTGATGCTTCAATATGAGTATTTTCTAAAGCATTATTATCAAGTGGCTGATCTTTAAGGCTACTGTCTTCAAAGCTACTGTCTTCAAAGTCATTGCTTTCGAAATTATTGTTTTCAAAGCTGTCGTTTTCAAGATCATTACTTTCGAAAATATTGTCTTTAAAGTTGTTCTCTTCAAGGATAAAATCACCTAGATCATTATCTTCTGCAAGAGCAGGCTGTTCACTTTCTAAGACATTGTCTATAGCAACTGATTCATCAATATCGTCTAAAGACAATACAAAGTCGTCGTCACTATTCTGAGTCACATCTGTTGTAGTTTCGCCAGTCGCCTTGGCAGCATTTATATCCACACCAGCCTCTAAGTCTGAAAAATCTAAGACAAAGTCTTCATCTTCTAACATGATGTCTTGAGGCGCACTGTCAGTAGTGGAGCTGACAGAAGGTTCAGTAATATTATCCGTCTGCTCAGGCAAATCAAGGCCAAAATCAAAGTCGCTGATATCGTTGTCTTGAATGATAGGCGTAGTATCGCTAGCATCTAGAGTCAGATTTTCCTCTTCGACGATGTCGACCTGACTGACAGGCATAACGCTAGTAGCGGTTGGCTCGTCGCCATCATTTTCTAGGTCATTAAGTGTCAGGTCAAACGTGTCATCGACATTTTCAACAGTAGGATTGACATCATTAAAGTCATCAGACAGTCCTGATTTTTCAGTAGGTTCATCGATTAGAGGTGTGACCCTATCTTCAGCAATAACCGTATCTTGAACAGTCGGTGTATTGACGACTTGGCTGGCAGGTAAGTCAAAATCCAAACTTTCAAAGTCAGTATTTTGAGTATCTTTTGCCGCTACCGCATACTGTGCTGCTTGGTTTTGCTCTTCAGTGAGTAATGATTTTAGTTCATCGGCTTGTGCGATGCTTTTTGGGTCACTGTGATTTTTAATGTCATCATAGACGCGATAAAAGTCATCCGTTTGATTGGTAGTTGCGTATATACCTAAGAGCTTCAGCAATAACTGACTGTCATTGGGTTTTTCTATGAGACCACGACTGAGTGTTTCAATGGCTTTGTCATAGCGCTGTTGATTTATAAAGCGCTGCGCAACCGATAGGTTATCAAATTTGCCTTCGTTATCAGCACTTTGCTGCGTAGGACTGCGCTGCTTGGCTCCAGATGTAGTCGCTGGGTTGCTGGCTGCCAAATTCTTGTCGGCCTGCACAGCCGTAGGTGCTGATGGCTTCTGCGCCTTGTTCTTGCGCATTACCAAGACGGCTATGATTAAAATAAGTACCAGTCCGGCGATGATATATAGCATATTGTCCATAGTTACTCCCACGCCTACGATCACTGTTGCAGCACACTGCGCTGATCAGTCAGGCAATTATTGATTGCGTAATTTTTTGAGACGAGCTTGAAGCTCCGCCAGTTTTTGGTTTTGTAATTGCAATTTACTAGTATAACCGTCAAGCATGTTGTTGGTTTTTGACAGGCGCTGTGCTTGTGACGCAGCTCCTTGTCTAGAGGCTTTGAGCGTTGCTAAGGTCTCTGTACTGAGACCATTGCCCGTGGCCGTTGCTGCTTTAGCATTATTGCCGTCGGCGTTGCCATTTTTATCAGTATTAGAACTAGGTGCGAGCACAGAAAAACGCGCTTTTGGTAATGTCTGGGTTTTAGTGGCGGCTGGCTTTTCAGGGCTTTCAGAGTTTTGAGCTGCTTGAGTCGTCTCAGATGCTGCCTCAGTTGTGGTTTTAGCCGCTGGTTTTGGGGGCGCTGCTTTCTTGACGGTAGGGGTGTTTGCGCTCAGTCTATACTGTCTTTGAGCATTAATAGCCGCTTCCAAGTTTTGCTGTGATGGTACGACTTCATAATTGGGTAAGCTCAGCTTAGCATCCGCTTTTAGTTGATCTGCATCTTTATTGATAAAAGCATTCGGGTTTTGTGCCTGAATTTGTTTCATGACCGTTTGAACGTCTAGGTTATTTTTTTGGGCAATTTGCTGGGCAATAACCCATAAGCTATCGTTGCGCTGTACTTGATAGTCAACGGACGTGCTAGTAGCGCGATTGGTTGCTGTGTTAATTGTAGCGGCAGTATTGCTATTCACTGTAGTCGACCCTGCGGCAACAGCGCTAGAGGGGATGCTGCTTGGTGCAGTAGTAGTAATAGCGCTATTAGAATCTGATTTTGCCATTGATGCAGTGCTGTCAGCATTGTTATTCGGCATTGGCGATGCAGGAGCGTTGGCCTTGATGCCAGTACTGGTCTTATTGCTAGGCTGTATCTGTCTTATGATTTGTATATTTAAAATATCGAACTGTTTGTCAGTGATTCCAGCAATTGTCTTATTATTATTTGCCGTTGTACTGTCAGCCATGCTTTTATTGATCATTACGTTGTTTTCGACAGGGTTGCTAGTTGCCTTGTCAACAGGACTGATATCTACAGCGCTAGCAGCCGTTGTCATGACGTTGTTGCTAGCATTCAAACGCCCATTATCCAAGCGACTTGGGGCATAAATAGGACGATTGCTCTGCGGTGCAGAGGTGGCTATTACTGGCAAGTTTGAGGTAACTGTCGCTGTCGCCGCTCTAGGCGTTGATATCAGTGGCGGCGGCGCACCTTTTCTAACCGTCAACGGTTTGGCGTTGGTAGCTGAAATGATAGGCAGATTGGGTTTCTTTGCACCGGTCACGATATTTTTAGAAGGTTTGTTAAATGGCTTAATAGGTATGCTGTCATCAAGAGGCATGAGCAATGTCTTGGGAATGACATTGCGTTGACCACCGTCATTAATGGCTAAGACCACATCGGCAAAAGGCTTAGAAACGGGCTGCGTGGTGTTGATCAAAACTTGCCCGCTGCTCGCTGACGTGGGTCTAAAACTCACTGTCATTGAATCCGTTGGCGTAAGCCCCATTTGTTGATAAATAATAGGGTTCGCTAAGCTGGCTGAAAAGTCAGCGGCTTTAATGTCAGTCACTATTATACTGGCGGCTAAGGGCTCGTGCTGCGCAGAGGTTACGACAGTCTTACCGATCGTTGCTGCCTGCGCGCTAGACGATATAGCAATAGAGCCTATTGAATAAAGTAACGCCATCGACACCGCACAATTTACAGTAGTCAAGCGATGAGATAAATGACGAGACATGTGCAGCCCTTAGAGTGTGAGTTACTTGTGCTGTTATAACAAAATACGCTTTAGTTTACCAGTTTATTTCATAGACGTTACTTTTTAGTAGCTACTAAAAAGTAACGTTGACTAATAATGCCCAATAATGTTGCAACTTTAAAGGTATTACCTGATTTTTTTATCAAGGAGCATCGCATCGCCATAGCTAAAAAAGCGATATTCAGCTTGGATAGCATGTTGATACGCCTGTTCGATAGCGGCCTTGCCTGCAAATGCTGATACGAGCATCAATAGGGTAGACTTTGGTAAGTGAAAGTTAGTCAATAAACGATCTATGACTCCAAATTTAAATCCAGGATAAATAAAGATATCGGTGTCGCCTGACCAGCTAGCAAGTGCTTTGCCGTCAGCCGCTGTTTTTTGATACGCTGTTTCGAGTACGCGCGTCACCGTCGTACCAATAGCGATGACTTGCTTACCATTCGCATGGGTTTGATTGATAAGGTCGGCGGTCGGTTGCGGTAGATGCGCGTATTCGCTGTGCATGGTGTGGTTGAGTAAATTATCGGTTTTTACAGGGGCAAAAGTACCAGCGCCAACGTGTAGCGTGACAAACGCTGTATTAATGCCTTTTGCCGCAAGTTTGCTTAACACACTCTCATCAAAATGCAGACTGGCTGTGGGTGCGGCAACGCTGGCAAGTTTGGCTGGATCATGAAAGACCGTTTGGTAACGGGTATTGTCCGTGGCATCGGCATGACGCTCAAAGTAGGGCGGAATGGGCAATTCACCATAAAGCTCTAAATGAGGCAAAATAGGCGCGTCAAACGCTAGGATAAATAAATTGTCTTGGCGACCAATCATCACGCAGCCCATATGACCATCCGCAAGCGCCAGTCTCTGACCAAGCTTGGGGGCTTTACTGGCTTTCACATGGCAAAGCGCGACATATTCTCTCGTAACTGGCTGCTCATCTGTCGCCATTAAATGCAGAGTCGCTATGTCCAAATCCGAGATATTAACCAAACGTTCAATCAATACTTCAACCTTGCCACCGGTATCCTTTTGACCAAACAAGCGCGCTTTCATGACCTTGGTATCGTTAAATACGATCAAATCGCCTGCATTTAATAGATCAGGTAGTTCAGCAAATAAACGATCTTCGGCTTGACTGATCCTATCATCATGATGGTCGGCAGGCAGATATAATAATTTTGAGGCGGAGCGTTCTGACAACGGGTAACGAGCAATCAGAGTATCTGGTAGCTCATAATCGTAATCGTCTACGCTTAAATAGTCTAATATATCAGCGTTTGTATCAGTATGAATGGCGGTATTACTATCGGCAGCTACAGGGCGAGAGTCGGTCATAATCAGTCTTTGAATAGATAGGAATTTTGGCGTAATTGTAGCAGAAATGAGCATATGAAGGGATAGTTTGCGAAAGGATAAGCTGGTATAAAAGCTATTTTAATCATCTAAATAGCCTAAGCATTTACTATAAACAGTAGACAGCAGCTTACTGCTTTAACACTAGAAATTCATTAGGTTATTCAAAAAGATTTAACTGTGGCAGTAATTGCGTGGCAGGAGTTAATGAAGAATAAGTAACCCCAACCAACCTAATAGGAAGGTCACGTGGAATGTCCAAAAATAGCTTATCAAGCCAATAATGAGCAGAGTTAGCATTGGAGAATGCCGTCGATAAGGTATGTGAGCGCGTAATTTGAGTAAAATCTGCGTATTTTATTTTTAGGGTAATGGTATAAGCAATCAGCTGTTTTTTTTGCATTTGTCCAAACGCATCGTCATTTTGCTCGTAGATTTGGGCTCTTAGTGCGTCATTATCACTTAAATTGTCTCGGAATGTGGTCTCAGAACCCACAGATTTATGCGTGCGCTCAGATTTGACAGGGCGCTCATCACGACCATGAGCAATATCGTGATAAAATTGGCCGCGTTTGCCAAACTCCTGCACCAATACGGCGGCTGGCATGCGTCGAAGATCAGCGCCATTGCTCACGCCCATCGCATGGAGGCGCGTAGCAGTTGCCTTACCAATACCGTGAAAACGCTCAATAGGTAGCGTACTGATAAACGCATCAGAATCGGCTGGGGTGATAATCGCTGTGCCATTCGGTTTGTTGATATCAGAAGCAATTTTTGCCAGCATCTTATTAAACGACACCCCAGCAGAGGCAGTTAATCCGGTCTGTGCTAAGATTTGCGCCCGTAGCCAATTGGCCATCAAAGTCGCAGAACCTTGCTGGAATTGCAAGCCAGTGACATCCAGATAAGCTTCATCTAGAGACAAGGGTTCAACATGCGGCGTCAAGCGGTGCATGATACTGCGGATATCACTGCTGACAGCACGGTAGACATCAAAGCGTGGTCGTACAAACACCACTTCTGGACAGCGTTTGCGTGCCTCGTAACAGGACATTGCAGACCGCACACCAAATTTGCGCACTTCATAGCTCGCCGCTGCCACCACACCGCGACCATTTGGGTCGCCGCCCACTACCAAGGGCTTGCCGCGTAACTCAGGGAAGTCGCGCTGTTCAACACTGGCATAAAATGCATCCATGTCGATGTGAATAATCTTACGCGGGCTAGGGTTGATAGAAGCGGTCATGACCACTATTTTACCTGATTTTATGGTTATTTTGGTATTGATTGTTAGGTATATGAATGAGTTACAGCGATGTTTTTGAACCTATTCATGCAAAAGGAATAACGGCAATCAGCAACTTTTATTTGAAGGTTTTGAGCGTTAATGTGCTTTTATTAATGCAGCTGTCTGTATCGACCATATATAAGTAAAGAGCTGCTGCATGAGTTATTGTTAGGCATAAAAAAACCTCCGACTAGGGAGGCTTTTTTATTTTAAAAATGGTACCAGTGGTCGGACTCGAACCGACACGCTTTATAGGCAACGGATTTTGAATCCGTCATGTCTACCAATTCCATCACACTGGCATGTTAGATAATAAAGTTTATAATGCGAACTTTATTGAATTGGGCTACAGGGTTAACTCTGTATAGGCTGCGTATTATAGCAGCCTATTTTTGAGCGTCAAGAATTATTTATAATAATTGTGATTTTAATCAAATTAATCTTAACCGACAAACGCTCTTTCGACCGCATAGTCGGCTTGAACGCCCATGCGTGGTGACACAGTGAGACCGAAACCATCTAGAATCTCAGAGACTTCCGCATTAAACGGCATGCTGCCACATATCATGACACGGTCATCGTCTTTGTTAATTGGCGGTAAACCAATATCTTCAAAGAGTTTGCCTGATCTCATCAAATCGGTAACGCGGCCTTGGTTTCTAAATTCTTCGCGAGTAACCGTTGGGTAATAAATGAACTTCTCGCGGAACCATTCACCAAAGATTTCATCGTTGGGCAGCTCATTTTCGAACATATCACGATAAGCCAAGTCATCGACATGGCGTACACCATGCACCATGATGACTTTATCAAAGCGTTCATAGACTTCAGGATCACGTGCCAAGGCCAAAAATGGCGCAAGCCCAGTACCAGTCGACAGCATATAAAGGTGTTTGGCTGGTAGTAAATCATCTAAGACGAGCGTACCCGTGGGTTTTTTGCTGACCAACAGCTCATCGCCGACCTTGATGTGCTGTAGGCGTGACGTCAAAGGACCATCTGGAACCTTGATAGAGAAGAACTCTAAATGATCTTCGTAGTTGGGGCTAGCAATCGAATAAGCGCGTAAGAGTGGTCTGCCATCGACAACGATACCAATCATCGCAAACTCGCCATTGCGAAAGCGCAAACCATCGTCACGTGTGGTTTTGATGCTAAATAAGGCATCATTCCAATGATGAACCTCTGTGACCGTTTCGGTGCGAAGTTTTGACATAAAGTCCTCGTTAATAAATCACTATTTTTATCGTTAAGTGTAAATGAGTATTAAATTGAAATTTTCAATGATATGTTTTGGGGGCTAACAATATATAAATGGGTAATCATCAAAATTGCTAATAACGGCTCATACTTTGAAATATCTGTTATCTATAAACCAATAAGGTCATAAATTTATGAATCAATTTATAAGGCGTTTTTCCACTTTCATACTAGGGCGTGTCCTCAATTGAACCGATAGCGATCTAAATGGGCTAAAAGTGGTTAAATCTTGCCAAACATCGTCAATTAGCTAGGTAATATCTCGATATTATCTGCGCTATTTTCCTTGTTTGACTGCAATTTACCTCACTTTTATCCTCATTTTTAAAATGAGGACACGCCCTAGGAATTGTACAGTAATAGCGAGAGTTTTTATCCTCATGGGCAATACCGCTGTCGTATGAATGCAAGCCATTCTCAATAAATTTCTCGATCATAATACCAAACTTTAAAATAAAAATCTGTCTAGCGGCCGCTATGTAGCATGATAAAATGGAATATCGTTAGTGAGTAATTTTGTATGATTGAGCCAACTGTCTTAATAAGGGCCGTTTGCCATCATTGGAGTGGATATATGTCTGACCATAATGCATCTTTGGATGACCATCATCGAGCACCTATTATTGGCTATCATCGTGCGCCGCTTTCACAGAAGTTTGGCGCGCCAAGGCAACCGAATTTGGTGGCCTTGACCAGTGTGATTGAGATGCTAGCGCCTTATGACACCCCAGCGGCATTCATTGGTTTGGAAGCATTTAGTCATATTTGGATCAGTTGGCAGTTTCATCATAATTATGTGGATAAAACCAATCAAGCGAGTAAAGATAAACAGGTAAATAAAGCAGACAGCAGCTTTCGCCCGCAAGTTCGACCACCAAGGCTTGGGGGCAATCAGAAAATAGGGGTATTTGCCAGTCGCAGTATGTACCGACCATCCGCTTTGGGATTGTCTGTGGTCAAGTTTGAGCGTATTGAAATAGTACAAGGTCGAGTGTTACTTATTATCAGCGGTGCTGATATGATAGATGGCACGCCCATTATCGATATCAAACCTTATGTGGCTTATAGTGATGCATTAGTGCATGCAAAAAGTGGCTTTGCGCCTTCTGCACCCATGTCATTAGATGTGACTATAACGGAGTTGGCTTACCATCAATTTACACAAATGGTGGTCAATCAACAGCTTTATAAAGAACCTAGTGAACTATGTATGGTAGCGGCAGTCATTGACAAGGTAAGAACGCAACTCATACGATCTGACCTCGATGCTATCAAAGCATTAATTGCACAAGATCCACGTCCTGCCTATCGCCGTGCCGAAGTAAATAAACAGTTTGTTATGCGCTATAAGTGTGTCGATATCAGTTTTCAGTTAATAGAATCGGGACAGTTGCAGATCACGGACGTTGTAGCAGTGGTTTTGTAGCGTGAGAGAGTAGCGCGTTCTTTATGTCGTTTTTATTTATACCAATTTATTGACATCATAAAACAGTTGGTTTGCAAAAAATTCTAATAAAAGAAGAAAAATATGTCTGCTCAAAAGTATTCGATCGTGATTGATTTGCGTTGGTGCCTAGATGAATTATTGGCGGATAAGGTGATTGATCAGCGTGGCTACAATTTGGTGATTACCAGTCGCCGTGATAAGGCGCAGCATCCGCTCCTAACGATTAGTGAATTTGGCTTACCCAATGGACATGCTTTGGATCATGAGCAACAACAGAAATTGACACTGCCATGGCTCAATGAATGGTTGGCTGTCAAAGCAGATATGCCGCTCGTGCGTATCGATCCTTTAAAAGTTGATGTGCCAGCCGTTACGCAGTTGATGTCTTTTGAATATGCGCGCTCGCAGCATATTTTGCCGATCGAGGTGACGATTGATGAAGTCGTCATCGGCACCGACCAGCCTTTTTATAGTGATTGGCATGGCAATATTGAAAAACTCATTAAGTCCAAAATCTTTCGTACGGTATTTATCAATCCTGAACAGATCAACCGCTATCGGCAAGAGTTCTATCAAGTCACGCAAGCGATTGCAGGAGCAAATAGCATCCACAAGCGGGCGGCGGCGGATGTCACCAATGTCGAGGCATTATTGCAATTGGGTGACAATACCAATCCTGATGCCAATGACCAACATATTGTCAAAGTCGTCGATTGGTTGTTGCAATATGCCTTTGAGCAGCGCGCCAGCGATATTCATTTAGAGCCTCGCCGTGAGACCGGAAAAGTGCGCTTTCGTATTGATGGCGTGCTACATACCGTCTACGAGATGCCATTGGCTATTATCGTCGCGGTGACGGCGCGGATTAAAATCTTAGGACGACTAAATGTCGCAGAAAAGCGCAAACCTCAAGATGGACGGCTAAAAACCCGTACGCCAAAGGGTCTAGAAACTGAGCTGCGCCTATCGACGATGCCGACTGCTTTTGGCGAAAAACTGGTCATGCGGGTATTTGACCCAGAAGTGCTGGTGCGCTCGTTTGCTCAGCTTGGTTTGTCAGGTAAGCAGCTTGATACTTGGCATGAGCTGACTGCGCATCCAAACGGCATTATCTTGGTCACGGGTCCGACTGGCTCAGGTAAGACCACGACGTTATACAGTACGCTTAAGCAGCTCGCCACTGAGCAGGTCAACGTCTGTACGATTGAAGACCCGATCGAGATGATTGAGCCAGCCTTTAACCAAATGCAGGTGAATCCAGGGGTTGATTTGCACTTCGCTGATGGTATTCGCTCGTTGATGCGGCAAGATCCAGACATCATTATGGTTGGTGAGATTCGCGATGCTGAGACTGCCAATATGGCGGTACAAGCATCACTGACTGGACATTTAGTGCTCTCAACGTTGCATACCAATGATGCGCCAAGTTCACTCACTCGCTTGCATGATTTGGGTATTCAGCCGTTTTTAACCTCAGCGACCATACTAGGCGTCATGGCACAGCGTCTACTACGGACATTATGTCCGCACTGTAAAAAAGCGCTGGACGTGACTGCAGATAGTGAAATTGCTATTCAATGGCAGGAATTGGTTCAGCCTTGGCGCGCGCCCGTGCCAGCACAAATTTATATGGCGCAGGGCTGCGAGCATTGCCGTCATACGGGTTATCAAGGTCGAATCGGTCTGTATGAAATTATGCCGCTATCGAATGAGCTCAAAAAACTGGTCGCCGCTGATGCCAATTTGGACGTGCTAAAGCAGCAAGCGTATCGCGAAGGCGTACAGCCGTTGCGCTTATCGGGCGCAAAGCGCATCAGTGAAGGCGTGACGACCTTAGAAGAGGTGATGCGAGTGGTGCCATTGCATTGACCTTAAATAGCCAATGCTCGCTGTGGTAAAACGTCGCTTTATGACTTGATTATTTAACGCTCCCAGCGTACATTTTGGCGAATAATTTTGGCTGGTGTACCAGCAATCATGCAATTGGGCGTCTCGACTGGTTTATTGACAAATGCCCCAGCTGCAATGATACAACCGCTGGCGATAGAGACGTTTTTAGAGATGGTCACATTGGCGGCAATCCAAATATGATCTCCTAAAATGACGTCTGTATGTGCCTTATTCACTCGCGCGTTAGTGTCTATATCATAGACCTTGTGAACGTCAGTCGCTCGAATTTCGATACCACGTGATATCATGCATGATTGACCAATGGTCACACTTTTATCGCGAGCCAAAATATAGCAATCGATGGCGGTGGTATGATGACCGATATAAATATGCAGATGATTACCGACAACCAATAATTGCCCCGAAAACTTAACGTGCTCTCCAATCGTGACTTGATTATGGTTGCCATTGATGTCAATTTTTAACTGATTAAATTTACCACCCTGACCGATAGTGATTTGATTGTCATCACCTTTGCGAATGGTAATGGTCGAATTACCAATGATGCGTGCGTCTTTAGCAATACTAATATGATTATCATGCCCTTTATCTTGTAATAAAAACCGCTTTTTGTATAACCGTTTGGGTAACAATGCTTTTATGATCGGAGAAAGGTTGATGGTTTTTTTGTGATTCATAATAAAAGGCTTATGAGAAGTGAGTAGAAGGCGTAATGTTTTCGCTAGCGCATGGCTTTTATGGTTGGTTAGCTGTCTTTATATCAAGACTCATGTCAAGGCTCATGTTAAAACTATAGTCAGTTTTGATACCGTTTCAGACACGGTTAACCATACCTCTGATAGTGTACCGCTAAACTTTACTTGAAAACAGCTGCCTTTGGGGCAATCAATACGACTGTTACTAATATGATTGTTACCAATACGACTGTCACTTTGAAGACTTATTCCTAATATTTTTTATTTATTCATTTTTATTAACGAGAGTGTTTATGTTTACTGATAGCCATTGCCATCTTAATCGTCTAGATTTAACCAAGTATGATGGTCAATTGTCTGGTGCGATTGACGCAATGAAAGCCGCCAATGTCACTCGGGCAATGGCGATTATGTGTGATTTTGCTGAATATGATGAGATTGCCCATATCGTCAGTACCTATGGCGATGAGACGCTAAATCTTGGTATGAGCGTCGGTATCCATCCTTGTGAAGATATCAGTATCTTGCAATCAGCGACGGTCGAGCGTTTGATCGAAACGGCTGATGCCGACCATGTATGGGCGATTGGGGAAACGGGGCTGGATTATTATTGGTCAACTGAAAATAAAAAAGAGCAGCAAGCCAGCCTTGCACGTCATATTCATGCCAGTCAAAGTTTAAAAAAACCACTCGTCATACATATGCGCGATGCCAAAGAAGATACGATCGATATCTTAAAGGCGGAAGGCGCTGAGCACGGTATTATTCATTGCTTTACCGAAGATTGGGATACGGCCAAGCGGGCGCTAGATTTAGGGTTTTATATCTCGTTTTCAGGTATTGTCAGTTTCAAAAGCGCACAAACCATCAAAGATGCCGCAAAAAACATGCCTAGAGACCGACTACTTATCGAAACCGACAGTCCTTATCTAGCACCTGTACCTAAGCGTGGTAAACCCAATGAGCCAGCCTATGTACCCTACGTGGCAAGTTGTTTGGCAGATATGTATGGTTGTAGTAGTGATGAGGTTGGGACATTGACCGCAAAAAACTTTGAAAATTTACTGGCACAGTACCATTAAAATCGTTATGCTATGACCACTCAGTCATTTATTAGATAGTCTTATTACTTTACGCTATTTGTACTTATTATTCCGAGCGTAAGCATATGATTATTAATGACTATTTAGCAAACATAAGCATATCTCCTTTGGTGATTTTCGAGTAGACTTTGTATGACCTCATACACTTGTCGCCGACGCACTAATCCGTTCGAGGGTCATATGTTTAATCTTGTCAGGTTTTAGGAGAGATTATGAGTCGTCAGCATCAGTTCAAGGCACGAGAAGAAAATATCTTAGCGATGGCAGAGCAATTGCTACTTGAGTCAGGCGATGGTGATATCACTTTAGACAGTTTGGCGGATCAGCTGGACTTAGCTAAAGGGACGCTATATAAGCATTTCTCCAGTAAAGATGAGCTCTATTTGCGTATTATTATTCGCTATGAAGAGCAACTGTTTGAGATTAATCGCATTGATGATTGTCCGTCGGCAGGCGTTGCTCGTATGATTTTTCAGCAACTGTTTAATCCACAAAAAGCCATGCTACTCAATCAAATCGAAGAGCGTTTAGCAGCATCGGTGACGGGTCTCAATCGCTTATTTGGCGAGCTGTATGATATTCGCCGTCAGCGTATGAAGCGTCTGATTGATATCATCAGTGCTTATTTGAGAGATGAGCACAGTAACTTGAGTACGCGTGACTATTTGTCCTCTATTTGGGCGATGGGTCAAGGCGGTGCGGGACTATTAAACTCAAGCTTTTATCAGCGTTATTTGGGTCGCCGTGATACCCTGCGTTATGCTTTTGTCCAGCAAATGCTTGAGTTGCCTAGTCATTATCCTGCCGATGACGAAGAAGTCATGGATGAAGATATGCAAGAGCTGGTAGAGCAAATTGATACTGAGTCAGAAGAACATCGCAATACCAATTACTAGGGCCTGTAGGCATTTACATAAATTTAAAAGCATCCGTGTTGTAATATTCTTATTGCAACACGCCAAAGTTGCCAAGGTTTGAGTGATGAGAACTCTCAAGAAATTACACTCTGTGTAAGCCTGCTATATCTATCACTCTGCTATGTTTACCACTTTATATACCAAACTTTAATTATAGGCCAATAGGTGCAATATGCCGGTCACTGCTAAGACTCAGTCCAGTTCAGTGGTCGCTTGCCATTTAGGCTTAGCAAGTCAACACTTACTATATACTGAAAAGGCTAATAGTTCGGTCGCTTGTACCGGCTGCAATGTCGCTATAGTAAAAACTCCTCCGGTTTTATCCTCTAAAATATCAAAAAGCACCCATGCGCAAGCTGGTTTTACCCTCGTTGAAATCGTGGTAGTGGTGGTGATTCTATCTATCTTTGCTGGCATGATGAGCTTGTCAGTTGGTAGTAGTGAGTCCCGAAAAAACCGTGCCTTTTATGAACACCTTACCGATTCATTGAGTTACGTGCGGCTGTTATCAGCTGAGCGTATGCAGCCAATGGGCTTAAGCTTACAAGCGAATAAACAAAGTCAAGTAAATCCGGTCATCGTCACCTTATCAAATCCTTATATTGCCTATCAAACCGCTGATATCACCTCAGACGGTACGGATAGCCGTCCCAAAAATGCTATGGAATTGTCTACAGATTTGTCGGGTACGAAAGGCGAAATACCAACGCCAAGTTGGGAGATTGAACCAGAAGTCACGTTGCCTGAAATGCCTGATGGGGTTAGTTTGAGTGTGCAAAGCTTAGATGCTGGCAACGCTGTAAATGCTGGACAGAATCAGACGCTACAGCCTTGGTTTACCGATCAGACGGTACCTCAAATACTCTGGTTTGGCACCGGGCAAGCAACGCCTGTAACGATCGAAGTACGTCATAATTCGCGTTTGGTGGGTGAGGTAATTACCATCATGCCGGACGGTAGTATGTCGTTAGGACAAGGACTGTAGCTGATGGTTAAGTTATCAAAATTGCCTATTAATTCGGCTACTAGGCCTAGCGAAGATACCTTTTTAAAGTCGACACGCGAAAGCGGTTTTACCTTGATTGAAGTGATGGTCGCATTAGCGATTTTAGCCGTCGTCGCTGTCGCTGCTAGCCGTGCCAGCAGTGCGTATCTCAGCTCGGTTGATGTGTTGCGTACCCGTACGCTGGCTCATTTCGTTGCCCAAAATGCGGCGGCTGATCTACAGATTCAAGAGACATGGCTGACTGCCAATCGCAGCCAAACGCTTAACGCGCAAGGTCGGGATTGGCAAGTAGTGATGACAGTCGGTGACACCATTACCCCAGCGTTGAAACAAGTTACTATCGCTGTCGCGCCGATTATCGATGGACAGACAGGTAACACAGTGACGGATATTAAGGTGGTTTTGAGTAATCCAGAACAGGATGTGGGTAGTTTGGATTTAGCGAACCCAAATTCAAGTGGAGGTAACCCGTGAGACAGCAACGCGGCTTTACCTTACTTGAGCTGATGGTCGCTATGGCAATATTTGCGATGTTGGCAGTGGCTGGTTGGCAAGTGTTTGATAGTGTGAACCGCGCCCGTGAACGCGCACAATTTCATGCTGATAATCTGGCTGTCTTGCAATATGCCTATTTGCAGCTACAACAAGATATGGGGCAAATCATTCCTTATCAGTTACCCACGACGCAAGATGCCCGTACTCAAGATACCCGTACTCAAGATATTAGTGTCGCAAATAGTGGCAACGAAAGCAGCCAAGACAATGCGATAGAGCCTGAGCCTTTTATGAGCCTAGATGGCGAGCGTGTCAGCTTCGTACGCTTTGCAGATCCTGACCCACGCTACCAAAGCAGTACCAGTATGCAGCACGTCGAATATATTTTTGCCGATGAGCGCTTGATTCGCCGTCAATATACCAGCCTCGCAACGGGGCCTGATAGCGTTAGTTTGGATAGTGTATTGTTGGAAGGGGTGACCGCAGCACGCTGGCAGGCCTATTTACCAGAGATAGCGACAAAGTTCCCTGACGAAAACAGTGGCAATAACAACAATACGAATAGCGCCTCTGGGCAAACGACTAATACAGCGAGTAGCCAAGCTGAGGCTAAGTTATTACCAAAAGGTATTGCTGTCAGCTTCACTTATCAAGATATGCCTATCACTTGGCAATGGGCACTTGCGCCGCAGCCATTCCCTCGTAGTAGTATGCAAAATACACCTAATAGTAAAAGTGATAACAGCAACGATAATGGCAGTAATGACGGTAACAGCAGCAATAACGATAATACTAATGGTAGCAATACTGCTAACGCTGGTGTGGGCAATGCTAATTTATAAGGTATTGAAAATGTGCCCTTGTACCAATCAGAGAGGTCGCTTATGTCAATGACAGCGCATTCTCAGCGCGGGGTAGCGCTGCTGACTATATTGCTACTGGTGGTTAGTATTACGGTGGTCGCAGGGGCGATGCTTGCCAGTCAAAAAATTGCTATCAGGCGTAGTGGCTTATTGTTTGATCAGAATCAGTTATTACAAGACATTAACGCCGGTCAGCAGTTGGCAGTGACCTTGATTCGTGCGGATGATAAGCTGAACGATACGGATAGCGAGCAAGATATTTGGGCGCAGCCAATACCGCCTTATGCCTTAGATAATCATAGCATTAGCATCGAAATTCGCGACGAGGCCAGTCGTTTTAATATTAATAACTTATATCAGAATGGTGCGGTTAATACGGCAGACTTGGCTGTCTTTCAAAGACTCTTAACACAATTAAATCTAGAGCCCAATATCGCCATTGCGGTACTGGATTATCAAGATGCAGATGGTGAGGTCTATCAAGATGGCGGTGATGAGAGCGTGGTATATTCGCAGCAGCGCAGCGGGGCATTAGATGGGACATTACCGAACCAGCCATTTCTTAGCATCGATCAGCTACAAGACGTTCGAGGAGTAGGCGCTGAAGTGCTGGCGGCGCTACGCCCTTACGTTACTGCCGTCCCTTATTATGTGCCTATCAATGTCAATACCGCCAGCCCTGAATTGCTGGCGTCTTTGGTGGACGGTGTGACTAGCGAGCAGATGCGTGGGTTGACCGAGATGAGGAGTAAGCAGGTCTTACCATCTATTGATGAATTATGGCAATTGCCACAATTGGGAGGTATTAATGCAGAGCAGCGGGCAGCATTAACACCATTGTTAGCCGTTGACAGTCAGGCTTTTACGGCGCTTATCACGGCAACAGATAGTGCGAATACTGGTCAAACAAGGCAACGTTTTGCTACTGTTTTGATTAGCAAAGCTGCCACTGGTGATGGTGAGACCGACAATAGTAGTGCTGCTAATAACAACGATGCTAATAGCAATGATAAAAATGGCAATGATGCCAACAGTACGGGTAATAACGATAAGAGCAAAACAGCGAAGTCAATTAAGGTTGTTACACAGCGTCTATGGGCATTTCGGCCGAGTTTTTAACTAGCACTAAAAGGTTTGCGGAGATTACTTAGTCATCGCTCAGGCGAGTCTCTTCAGTAGACTTCCAGTTGTATGCGCCATAAAACAACATTTGTGCTTGACGAGTACAGTTATGCAACATCAGCTGTTTCTTTTTTTCAATTTCAGACAAATCAGCTTCGTCATCATGATCTTCAGTATACGTCAGCTCTAACCAATCGATAATCCAAGAAAAAAACATATTAACCCCTGCTTCAGCCAGTAAGCGTAAATCATAAGCATCAATATGAGTAAAGGCGGGCTGTAAAGCCAAATCTTCTGCTAAGCTTTGCCCATGCTTTTTGATCAATTCATTAATGGCCTTGCGCACGGCCTCTGAACCACCATAGCGTTCGCTGACCAAAAACTGCCAATAACAAGGCTGCTCGCTGACCATATATAAAAACAGCTGAATACTCTTGGCGATTTGGCGATCAAAGCTGCGCCTACGGCCAATTTGTAAACTGTCGCTTAATATGGCGAGTGTCCCGCCCAATTCTTCAACCACCAGCGCCCGCCCAAGCGATTCCATATCATCGAAATGGCGATAGAATGCCGTTGGCACGACACCAACCTCACGTGTCACCTGCCTGAGACTGATGGAGCTAAAAGACTGCCCTGTCATACAGAGATCGAGCACGGCATTAAAAAAGGCGTGCCTGGTTTGAAGTTTCTTTTGTTCGCGACTGCTCATAATATTTCAAAATTATCCGATAGAGGTTTATCATACTCACTTCAGCGCAGAAATACGACTGAAATACGCAACTTGTGTTAATTTATAGTCAAAGCCATTTATAGTGAGTAACGGGCAATTAAGCGCAAATATTACACTGAGTACATTGGGTGAGATGAACGCTGTGACCGTTTCTAAAATGAGGACGCACCCTAGACCATCGTACTCCAATGACCTTGTAGCTCCTGAGCCAATCTATATGCCTCATGATCATTCATCCCAGTAATAAAGTCCAATATATTTAAAATATTGTGATAGATATTATCGGATAGTACCCGTCGATGCTCATCGAGGTGCGGTTGGAGGAGTTTTTGCAGTCGCTGCTGCTCAAAGGACATCGGGGCAGTTTTTGCATTTGTCCAAGCCAATGGTATGAAGGCATCTAAGAGGCGATGCAAGCATTGGTTCGCCATCAATTCCATCCGCACTTTGCTTGGGTGATTGAATATTTGCTCACGCGCCAATTGTTTGGCTTGATTAATACCATTTTGCACATTTGCATCACAATGTGCAAATAGACTGCCTTGCAGTGTACCAGCCAGCAAGGCATCGCTATTAGCGACAAAAGCGTCGGTGACAGTGTTGACCAAGCGCATCATAGCACGTGCTCGCAATGATGCTAGGCTTTGCCTGACAGACATATGCGCTGGCAAGCTCACACCACTAGGACGCTCACCAATCAACTCATAAAATATCGTGGCGACCTCGCTATAGGTTAGCATATTCAGATTGATACCATCTTCTAAATCTATCAGCGCGTAGCAGATGTCATCTGCAGCCTCCAATAGATAGGCGAGGGGATGGCGCGCAAAACCATCATGTTGCTGCGAGCGTGGTAGGCTCAGACACGCTGCCAATTCTTCTAACTGAGAGGCTTCACTATAAAAGCAGCCAAATTTTTGTACGTTGGTGAGCGAGCTACTTGGAGAAGTGCTTTCAGAAACATGATTGCTATGCGTCGCTAGCCAAGGGTATTTCATAAAGGCACCCAACGTCGCGCAAGTGAGGCGCATACCGCCTTTATCAGGATGATGCTCATTACGGGCGAGTAGCCGAAACCCTTGCGCATTGCCTTCGTATGCCAGTAAGTCCAATTGCTCATTATTACTCAGATTTTGTAAAATAGCCTGACGATCAGGATGCATAAACCAATCGCGAATGGCGTATTCTCCTGCATGACCAAAAGGCGGATTACCAATATCATGAGCGAGGCAGGCTGCTTGAACAATGACCCCGACATCGGCTGGCGAGACGCCTGCTGGTAGACCGCTGGCTAATTTATCATGCAGTTTTTCTGCCGCCATTATCCCTAATGAGCGTCCAATACAAGAGACCTCAAGCGAATGCGTCAAGCGCGTATGAATGCCCAATTGGTTGGTCAATGGATGGACTTGGGTTTTTTGATTGAGCTGCCGAAAGGAGTGCGAAAACACCAGTCGGTCGTAATCTTTATGAAAGGATGAGCGCGCGCTGTCTTGCGCTGGAGCTTTTTTGTGGCTGCCCAAGCGCTGCGCACTAAATAGTTGTGCCCAATGTGCACTGCTGTTAAGCGATTGATAAATATGAGCCGTCATAGTTTATAATCCGTTATTTTTATCATTATTTTAATAATTGTTTTCAGCGGATTTGCTGTTTTTGAAGATAACAGACGTTATTATAATAAAAAAAGCCAGCACAAAGGCTGACTTTTGGTTGTTCTCTACTAAGACTGTGTAAACACGCAATTCGCTTTATCAAACTTTGAACGTTAAACGTTAAAGCGGAAATGCATTACGTCGCCATCTTGCACGATGTATGTTTTGCCTTCCAGACGCGATTTACCAGCCGCTGCTGCGCCTTTCTCGCCGTTGTGCTCGATGAAATCATCATAAGCAATGACTTCGGCACGAATGAAACCGCGCTCAAAATCGGTATGAATCACACCAGCAGCTTGCGGTGCGGTTGCGCCAATAGCGACAGTCCAAGCACGCACTTCTTTTACACCAGCGGTAAAGTAAGTTTGCATATCAAGTAAGTCATAACCACCGCGAATGACTTGATCAAGACCGGCTTCTTCCATATCCATTTCAGCTAGGAAGTCTTTTTTATCGTCTTCATCAAGCTGAGCGATTTCAGATTCGATTTGGTTGCATAGCGCGATGACGATAGAGTCTTCACCAGTGGCGTAGTTGCGAACAGCATCTAAGTATGGGTTGTTCTCAAAACCATCCTCAGACACGTTAGCGATATACATGGTTGGCTTTAGGGTAATCAAACCATAGCTTCTGATGAGTTTTTTCTCATCGCTATCAAGGTTTGCCGCGCGAGCCGCTTGACCGTCTGCTAACAATGGTTCGATTTTTTTGAACACATCAAGCATGGCGCTAGCGTCTTTATCGCCGCCTTTGGCTTTTTTGGTTAAGTTAAACACAGCGCGCTCAACCGCTTCTAAATCGGCCAATGCCAATTCAGTATTGATGGTTTCGATGTCATCAATAGGGCTAACGCGACCATCGACGTGGACGACGTTGTCATCATCGAAGCAGCGTACCACGTGGGCAATCGCATCAGTCTCACGGATGTTGGCTAGGAACTGGTTGCCCATACCTTCGCCTTTTGACGCGCCTGCGACTAGACCTGCGATATCCACAAACTCCATCGTCGTCGGTAGTACACGTTCAGGATTGACGATATCAGCCAGTTTCTTTAGGCGTAGGTCTGGTACTGGTACGATGCCCGTGTTGGGATCTTTGGTACAAAACGGAAAGTTTTCAGCGGCGATACCCGCTTTGGTCAAGGCGTTAAACAAGGTAGATTTACCCACGTTTGGTAGGCCGACGATGCCGCAATTAAAACCCATAACATGCTCTCAATATATGAATAAAATCAGTTGGTACTTAGTCAATATAAGACTTGCTACTTAGTCCCCATAGAACTCAGTAATTAGTCATTATAAAACTTAGTTAAATGGTAAATCAAAATTGGGCATATTGTAGCAAATTTACCGGAATAGGGGTGAGGTTGTTGTGCGGTATACTAAGATTTTGTCCGAGTCTGTCCTAGTCATCGCTGGCAATTTTGCTGTTTTATCAATTATGGTAAGCTGTACTATAAAATAATAATTTGGCTAACAAGCGCATTAAAGATGAGTGCCTATAACTCGCTAAACTTTACTAACAATCTTAATCATTAACAGCAAAAATCATTAACATCAAAATCTCTTAGCTACATCTTTGAACTGCTACGTATTAGGTGCTTTATACAGATAAAGGCGGCTAAAATAAAATGAAAGGCAAATTCCTATAATGACACCCACTATTTTTGACACGCACCGCTACCACTATCCGCAGAACTTTATGGAGATTAAGCCTAAGCTTGCGCGTCTTGAAAAAGCGATTAAAAAGCTAGAGACAAATCTAATCGACGCCGACGATGCTGCAAATGTTGAGCTGCTGAAGCAAAGGTTGAATAGTGATTTAGGCTTAAAAGTAGATTACGCCAGTGAGCTAAATCCTGACCAATTGTTAGCAGCCACTACTATCGATGGCAAGGTATTGGTCATCGCTGGTGCTGGCTCTGGTAAGACCAAAACCTTAACATATCGCACCAGTTATCTATTAGAGAACGGTGTGCCTCCTAAGCAAATATTGCTACTGACCTTTACTCGAAAAGCCGCCAATGAGATTAAGAGTCGCGCGAAAACCTTGCTCACTAACACCTTATCTGACGAGCAGTTATCCGAGGATGTTTTGCCGACCAGTAAAGCGCTAAACGATATCACCAGTGGCACCTTTCACTCGTTTTGCAATAGGCTGCTGCGTCAATATTCAGGGCTACTGGGTATCAATCCGCGCTTCACGATTCTAGATACGGGGGATGCTGAGGACGCGATTGACTTGATTTATAAAGAAAAGAAGTACCCAGCGCAAACTAAGAAACAAGCATTTCCACGCAAGAAAACCTTACAGAATATTTTCTCAACCTCTAGAAATCGGCGCATTCCTATTCGTAACTTGATCGAAGATAATTATCCTGATATTGCTATTCATATTCCTATCATTGAGCAATTGGCTGTCGACTTTCATGAGTATAAACGCGCCAATCATTTGTATGATTTTGACGATATTATCAGCCAAGTGGTGCGTCATCTAAAGTCTAACGACAAATTCCGTCAGCTGCTACAAGAAAACTACCGCTATATTATGGTTGATGAATATCAAGATACGAATATTCCGCAAAAGCAGCTGATTGATCTTATCTGTGCACCAGTCTCGGTCTCGCTGATGGTGGTCGGTGATGACAATCAAAGTATTTATGCGTTTCGCGGTGCTAATTACGAGAATATCTTGCTCTTCGGTGAGACCTATCCTGAGGCGAGTCTCATTAAGCTTGAGCAAAACTATCGTAGTACGCCTGCTGTTTTAAATTATATCAATGCTTTGTCCGCGCAAATCACGCTAGGGTATCAAAAGCAGCTCTATTCAAACGCGAGCATAACGGGCAACAAACCAACCTTTAGCCGTTTAAGCGATGAAACAAAAGAGGCCAAATATATAGCCGATAAGATTATCGAGCACAAGACAGACTACGATTACAACGATTTTGCAGTACTGTGCCGCACGTCTTTTCAGTCTAATTATGTACAGTTAGAATTTATGGAGCGCCATATTCCATTTATCGTGGTAGGGGGTATTAAGTTCGTTGAGCGCCGCCATATCAAGGATGTCTTAGCCTTTATAAAAATTCTTTATAATCCTAATGACACCATCGCTTGGCATCGAATTTTGACCTTGTTCCAAGGCGTTGGGACAGTTACCGCGACGCGTTTGACTCAAGCGATTAATGCTGATAACAATTCCTTTGAGCCATTATTACTACCGAAATTTAGCAAAAAAAGTCCGCAGTTAGAATCGCTTCATACGACTTTGACCAAAGCGCAACAAGCGGAGTCGGTTGAGGCTATCATTGAGCTGGTACTTGATTTTTACATTCCTATCCTAAAGATGATTGAAGAGAATTGGCGTGAGCGTAGTGAGGATTTTCGGGTGCTCAAAAATTTGGCAACAGAGCACAGTAGCCTTGATGATTTCTTAGAAAATTTGGCACTCGATCCGCCCAATGATTCGGTAGCGACAACCAGTCAGCCGGATGAAAATGGCAGTGACAAAGTCACTATCTCGACTATTCATAGTGCCAAAGGGTTGGAGTGGCCAGTGGTGTTTGTCAATTCATTGGTCGATGGCATCACGCCACATCATCGCTCGTTGGATGACTTTGAAGAGTTGGAAGAGGAGCGAAAATTATTTTATGTCGCCTGTAGTCGAGCCAAGACCAGATTGTATCTAACCGCACCTGATTACTTCGCCAGTTATTCAGGGTATTTCGATAAGCCCTCACGCTTTATCGCGGAGCTCTCTGCCGATGAAGTTGAGGTTAAAAGCTCTAAAAAACTGTTAGAGACGCTGGCGAGTGATGATCCAGTGTGGTGGTGATGTTTGAAGTGTATTAACGCTACAGGGCGTGCCATCAATTAGCACATTGATACATTGCCTGTTCCCTTACTGATACGCATAATGGCAGAGCGATATTTCTCTAAATATGCTCTAACGTTTGGCGTTACATTTTCGGCGACTTTTAGTCATGCTCTTTTGATACTTATCGTATAGATGAGCTTTTGTCTCAGCCTAAAAGGTGGTTTTAATAAATGACAGCATGAGCTGCTTTTGGGAGCAGTTGATGTCCTCAAAGCGATTCATATTACTGGAAATTTTCTCAGCAGTTCATTGATATAATATTGGTTATCCATTGCTTGTTATTGAAGTATAAGCAAATACATAGAATTTAAGTAAGCTCCAGATCTACTTCAAATTTCCCATAAACTGTACCTTGCTAATCAGCATCTCTGTTTTCAGCCAGTTTTTGAATATCACCTTTCTTTCATCTTCGTAAAAAGGGTAATAGGATAATAAATTATATGAAGAACTGTCCGCTACGGGAGGATGTACCAATGCTAAAAATTCATGTGAGATTTCTTTTTCCACCATAAATATTGAAACAATAGCTGTTCCTAAACCAGCTAAACATCCCTCAATACACAAATAGAAATGTTCTAACACCATGTGTTCGTACGATAAAATGTCACTACTCACTAACTTAGACTTGTTTATGTGTTGCCATAAATTTGGCCGAGAAGAAGTAAGTAAAAGCGTATTTGTCTGTTCGGTTCTAGTGTTGCGAACAGCAACTATGTATTCTTCAATAATTTTCTCATGAAATATATTCTTGTCCCATTCAAAATCGTTTCTGCGCAAAGCAATATCGATAGATTTCCCTTGAAAGTCTACGATTCCACCGCCCGTCAGTAACACAATTTCAAAGCCATAGTTTAGTGAGTTAAATTCAGCTAAACGCGGTATCAACCATTTCATAGAAATTGTAGGTTCGCAGGATAGTACCAATTGTTTCTTTTCATATTGCTGATTTTTTAAATCGACAAGGCAATCGTCTAATTTTGCAAAAACTTGCTGGCAGCAGGCGAAAAGTAAGCTGCCATTTGGGGTAAGTACAAGCTTCTTGTTCACTCTATCAAATAAAATAAGACCTAAAGCATCTTCTAGATTTTTAATCTGTTTGCTCACTGCGCTCTGTGTCACAAACAATTTTTGAGATGCTAACGTCACGCTACCATGCTGTGCAACGTAATAAAAAAACTTTAGCGAATTTAATGATATCTTTTCTATCATGCCAAAAACTCATAAATACTCATGTAAATAAATCAATTTTAGTTTACTAATAAATATAGGAAGATACAACTGAATTGAATAACTACACGAGGTAAGTGTGAAAAATACAGGAAATATGGCTAATAGAAGCATAGAGGTAGACAAATGACAGAATTCTTAGCCGTTATTATGATTACCATTCTTGCTGTCATCAGTCCAGGCGCTGATTTCGCTATTGTGACCAAAAATAGCTACTTATATGGGCGCTCTATTGGTGTATTAACTTCTATTGGTATAGCGTTAGGAGTATTAGTCCATGTCGCTTATACCTTGTTAGCCGTTGCCATTGTAATGGAGTTTGCGCCCAATTTTTTGACTATCATAAAATATCTTGGTGCGTTTTATCTCATTTATATTGGGTATAAGACATTTACACAAAAGCCTGTAAAGGATGTGGGCTCTTCTACCTGCATCAGTTCTGCACAAGCGTTACGATATGGTTTCTTTACGAACGCCCTGAATCCTAAGACTACATTGTTTGTTATTAGCACTTATACACAAATTGTTAGCGCTATCACCCCAAAATCCACTTTAATCGGTTACGGAATGTTCATGTCGGTAGCTCATTTCATATGGTTTGCTCTAGTGGCTTTATTGTTCTCTCAGCGTACTTTAAGAGAAAAAATGTTGAATAGACAAGTAGCAATCAATCGAGTGATTGGTTTCATATTAGCCTTATTAGGTATGTTCTTGCTCTTTACAAACTTAAATTAAGGATAGTCAAAATGAATAAAATAGCCTTTATCGATATGGAAGGTGTCTTAGTCCCAGAAATATGGAAATTTTTAGCTAAGCGCCTAGATATATCTGAGCTTAGCATCACAACAAGGGAAGTAGAGGATTATGAAAAACTGATGCTATATCGCATAGCTGTTCTAGAAAAACATCAGATCACGCTACCAAAAATACAAAGTATTATCGGGCAACTTAATCCAATTGAAGGAGCAAAAGAGTTTCTACAAGCATTAAAGATGAAAGGTTTTGAGATTAAGATTGTGTCAGACTGCTTTCATGAATTAATTGAAGGATTCTTGCAGCAGCTCGAAGTTCCAATGGATACCGTATATTGTCATCGTTTGCAGATTGATAGTGCAGGCTATGTTAATAAAGCACTATACAGTCGCCAACATGGTAAACATGAGATTATAGAAAAATATCCTTTATCATTGGGAAATAGTATAGCGATTGGCGACGCGTTTAATGATTTTACGATGCTAAGCGCAGCCACTCATGGATACTTATTCTCACCTTCAAAAGAAGTTGTAGAGAAGGCGCTACCTATGTTTAATATCGTAAATAGCTATCAGGAAATTATTGATTCTATTAAGGCGTGTCCTCAATCTGAACGAAAGAGCCTAAAAATGGCTAGATCTTGCCAAACTGCGTCAGATAACTAGTCAATATCTCGATATCATCTGAGCTACTTTCCTTGTTTGGCTGCAATTTATCTAATTTTAAGCCTTACAGTTTAAATGGTGACACGCCATAGTATAAAAACTGTTTATATAGCTTTATAGGTAAAAGATCTTTTAAATTCGTTTACCTTAATTATTTTACTAAAAACATTATAATGTGCTTCCGATAAATTCGGGGCAGATTATAGTGTTTTTGGTACATGGTTTCCTCAGATTTAAATTATTTGCGTTTGCTTATGAAGTTAAGAGAAAGAATGGCCTGACAATTAGTTGACTAATTTCATAGTTTGACAGCCTGATTCCGCACTGAATATTCATTTAATAACCCTGTTATTCCTACTAATTTAATTTCTGTTAGAATCCTATAACCAAAAGTATTAGATAACAAAAAAGTCCGTCAGATAAGGGTTTAAAATTTGTCCTAATGCGTTACTATTACCACCTAATTCTGTTAGACCCTTATATTTGATACTCTGTATTAACACCCTAAAAAAAGGATAGGTTATGCGCTATGAAGTGATCGTTATCGGTGCAGGCATGGTTGGCACCTCAGTTGCGTGGCATCTACAAAAAAATAGTTCACAAGTACTGATGTTAGATAAGAAGTTACCAGGGTCAGAGACCTCATATGGTAATGCTGGGTTGATTCAGCGTGAAGCCATTCATACCCATCCTTTTCCTCGTCAATTGACTGAAATGATCAGAGTATTACCGAACCAAGGCACTGACATTCGCTATCGTATCCCAGCGATTCTGCGTTACCATCAAGCGTTATTGCAGTATTGGAAATACTCTGTGCCTGCGACTGTCAAACAAATCGAATCAGAGTGGCAGACGCTGATCGCGCATTGTACCAGTGAGCATCAGACAATGATTTCAGCATCTGGTGCTGACGAGCTAATCACGCGTGATGGCTGGTTACAGTTGCATCGTTCTGAAGAGACGTTTAAAGAAGCACAAGCGTCAGCCATTGATGCTCGCAATCAAGGCGTTGAACATAACGTCCTAAACCTTGAAGAGCTAAAAGCAATGGAACCTAGCGCCAATTTTGAAGGTTTCGTTGGGGCGATTCATTGGAAAAACTCTTGGCAAGTATCGAACCCAAGCTCGCTAGTCAAAGCGTATGCGAAAAACTTCCAAGAGATGGGCGGTACGATCAAAGAAAGCGATGTCAAAGAAATCGTACAAGACGGCGAAGGTTGGAAAGTTATCACTGATAACGATACGTATTATAGTGATAAATTGGTCATCGCCGCTGGTCCTTGGTCAAACGACTTGATTAAACCACTTGGTTATAATCTGCCATTGTTCCCAATGCGTGGCTATCATCAGCATTTCAAAGTGACGGAAAAAAACACCATCAATCACAGTATGTTTGATATGGACAAAGGCTTTGTGATGGGGCCGATGCAGCAAGGTATCCGTATCACGACGGGCGCTGAGATGACGACGATGGATGCGCCAAAAAACTTTGGACAATTAAAAACCGTATTGAAGCTGGCTCGTAAAATCTTACCATTAGAAGACGCAGTAGAATCTGAAGCTTGGGCAGGATCACGTCCTTGTATGCCTGATATGAAGCCAGTAATTGGTCCTGCGGATAAGCATGACAAATTATGGTTTGCGTTTGGTCACAGTCATCAAGGTTTTACTCTAGGGCCTATGACAGGGCGTCTCGTTGAAGAGATGATTCATGAAAAGCCGTTATTGGTAGATGTTGCACCATTTAGCGCCCAGCGTTTTTCGAAAAAATAGTGCATTTGATAGATTTAGCACAGACTTAAATCAATAATTTGAAGGTATATAAAATGATCAAAAAACTACACAGCACTCAGCGCATGAGCAGAATTGTCGTCCACAACCAGACCGTATATTTATGTGGTCAAGTGGGCAACGCAGAAGACGATATCAAAGCACAAACTTTGACGTGTTTAGAAAAAATCCAAACGCTGCTAGAAGAAGTCGGTAGTGATAAATCAAAACTACTATCAGTGACGGTTTGGATCAAAGACATGGCGGATTTTGCAGCAATGAATGAAGTCTACGACAAATGGTTTGAAGGCATTCAGCCTCCAGCCCGTGCTTGTGGCGAGTCAGCACTAGCACGTCCTGAGCTATTGGTTGAGATGATCGCTATCGCTGCTGAGTAGTAGACTGAACGTAGCACCTGTATTAAACGAAAAGGACATGATAGCGATATCATGTCCTTTTTTATGCTGTGTTCAATATGTAGTCAGTGAAAAGTAATATCGATACATCACGCACTGCTGATATCAATTTTTTGCTTGCTGTGCCTGTGTAGACAGAGGCTACAAAAAATTAATATCAGCAGTATCGTAGCGTTTTTGGGGTATTTTGACTATATAAAAGAGTGACAGCATTAACCTCGCTTGAAGTATTACATCTACACTCGGTCGCCTTGTATTTCTTTTAAATTGAATGGAATGTATGCTTAACTATTCAGGGTTAATAAAAAACCCAAGCCTACAATTAGGCTTGGGTTTAATGTCTAATGATCTTTAAGCCTGCCATAAAGCATAATTGCTATGCTTTAAGCGTTTAAAAAGATTTATTTAGCGACTTTATCATCTTGATTTAGCTGAACGTATTTATCAAAGTTTTGTGCATAATCGGTTAAGTTGTCGCTTAGCATTTGGCGATATTGTTTGACATAGAACTCGACAATATCATCTTTTTCTTTGGCAAAATCATCACCTTTTACAAAGCCAATAGAGGCAACTGACGCGCTATAACGTGCGGCAGCATACAACAAAGACGCGCCTACTTGACCTGAATGAGCATCAGAACCCAACTGACTGTTGGCGATACCGATGATGGCATCGGCACGTTGATAAAACGCCTGCATTTCAGGGGTGATTTCAACGCTAGCATCAACATTGCTGTCTTTAATGTTGTTGTCTTGAGGGTTGCTGTCTTGAATATTGTCTTGAGACATAAGCGATTCCTAATAAGTATCGGTAATTTTAGATTTATAGAGACGGTCTGTTTGTAAGAGACTAAGGGACATCAGGTAATATTTTTACAACCCTGCGTCTGCTTTTAAGATTTCAGCTTTGTCTGTTTTTTCCCACGTAAAGGCAGTTTCAGAGCCGGGACGACCAAAATGCCCAAACGTCGCAGTCTGCTGATACATAGGTTGCAATAAGTTCAGCATACGGGTAATGCCATAAGGGCGCAGATCAAAATGGGTACGAATCAGGCGAATGATCTCGTCATGGCTGATGTTGCTGGTACCAAAGGTATTGACCGAGATAGATGTCGGTTCAGCGACCCCAATGGCATAGCTCACTTGCACTTCACAGCGGTCAGCCAGCCCAGCAGCGACGATGTTTTTGGCAACATAACGCACAGCATAAGCGGCGCTGCGATCTACTTTTGAAGGGTCTTTGCCACTAAAGGCACCGCCGCCATGACGTGCCATGCCACCATAAGTATCAACGATGATTTTACGACCTGTCAATCCAGCATCACCAACCGGCCCACCAATGACAAATTTGCCCGTGGGATTGATGTGGTAGCGTGTGCCAGCATGAAGTAGGTCTGCTGGCAATACTTGCTTAATGATAGATTCCATAATCGCTTCTTGCAAATCGGCTTGCGAGATACTGGGATCATGCTGGGTCGATAGGACGACAGCATCGATAGCAACGGGACGAGTGCCATCATATTTTAGAGTAACTTGCGCCTTGGCATCGGGACGCAACCATGGTAGATCACCTGCGCGGCGTAGCTCAGACTGACGCTCCATCAAGCGATGAGCATATTCAATAGCGGCTGGCATCAATACTTCAGTCTCGTTGCTGGCGTAGCCAAACATTAAGCCTTGATCGCCTGCACCTTGCTCCTCAGGATCGCTACGATCGACACCTTGGGCAATTTCTGGAGATTGCTTACCCAGCATGTTAATAACTGCACACGTCTCACCATCAAAACCCAAGTCAGAATGGTGATAACCGATACCGTTGACAGTATCACGCACGATACGTTCGACGTCGATATTTGCCGTTGTGGTCACTTCACCAGCCAATATCACGGCACCTGTTTTAACCAAGGTTTCGCAGGCAACACGGGCATGGAGATCTTCACGTAAGATGGCATCAAGAATAGCATCTGAGATTTGGTCAGCCATTTTATCAGGATGACCTTCGCTCACAGATTCTGAGGTAAATAAGTTGTATTCGCGCATAGTTGGATCGCTTAATGGCAAGGACTGTAATCTATAAACTCAGTCAGGATTAAATGTTAACGGAAAAATAAGGCAAAATTGAATCAAAAAATTATGACATTTTACCGTGAATCGAGTTAAAACTCTAGCGATGGATAGTATTATGAAGTAACTGGGCATGGATTGGATTAACCATGGTAAAAGTCATCAATATCGCTATTTTCTTGCCAGCGATATTCAGTATAGTTAGCAATCTGACGAGCCGTCTCTATGTCATGTCTGTCAGCGATAAAGCCAAGCGCCATATCCATGCCAGCACTAACCCCTGAAGAAGTATAAAACTTGCCATCGATGACCCAGCGTGCTTGCTCTACCCAATGGACTTTATCAGACTGCGTTATTACCCATTGCCATGAGAGCTTATTAGACGTTGCGCGCTTGCCATCCAAAACACCAGCTTTAGCCAATAATGCGCTACCCGTACAAACGCTAAGCGCCCAATCAGCGTGTTCAACCAGTGTGGTAAGCGCTTGCAAAAACGGTCTATGATTGATCTGCTGGCGAGTACCCATTCCGCCAACCATCAATACAATATCAGTCTGATACGCCAATTCTGTGACAGCGACCGTCTGCATCGCAACGCCATGTTTACTGTGAATGATACCACCACTCAGCGAGGCAAATTGCAGACGATAATGCTCAGGCAAGCAGCCAAACATCTCGATAGGTCCAAACAGATCCAAGGTCTCAAAATCGTCAAATAGTAGGGCGGTCAGCGTATGCATTGGGCTTCCTCAATTCTAAATAAAGAGTGGTTGTAATCCTGAAAACTATAATTCTAAAAGCTACAGTCCTTAAAACTACAGTTCCAAAAACTTGGCTTTGTCCTTAAACATACATTCGTCATAGACAGGGCAAGCACCGCATTTGGGTGTGCGAGCCTGACAAGTATAGCGGCCATGTAAAATCAGATAATGGTGCGCATCTACGATAAAGTCGTCTGGGATGCGTTCGACCAGCTTGTTTTCAACGATTAATACGTTTTTGCCCGTGGCAAGACCAGTCCGATTGCCCACACGAAAAATATGCGTATCGACGGCCATAGTTGGTTGCCCAAAAGCGGTATTTAAGACCACATTGGCGGTTTTGCGTCCAACGCCAGCGAGCGATTCTAAGTCCTTACGATTATCAGGGACGGTACTATCAAACTTCTCAATCAAATCTTGGCAGGTTTTAATGACGTTTTTAGCTTTGGCATTATACAAGCCAATATTTTTTATATAGGACTTTAAACCCTCTTCACCCAGTGCCAAGATTGCTTCAGGGGTATTCGCCACTGGATATAATTTCTGGGTGGCAATATTGACACTCACATCCGTCGCTTGTGCAGATAAGATGACTGCAATCAGTAGCTCAAAATTACTTTTATAATGTAATTCCGTCACTGGCTCATCAATCATCGCTGCCAACTTTTCAAAGAATGGACGGACGTCACGATTGGGCATGCGCCGCGATGGTGGGGTATCGGCAGTTTTGTGTTTGACGGTTTTACTCATGGTATTTTTACCATTAATTAGTCTAGGGTCTGTTGAACATTTTTAACGTGAATCCACTATATAATGCACGTATTTATGAAATAGTCATAGCTGCGCAAGTTCGGCTTGCAATGCGTCAAGATCCGTTTGTTTGCTCTCATTTGGACGAGCACTTAATTGTTTTTCTAGCTTTTTGATTTTACTGCGTAGCTTGGCTGCTGCAATGGTGTTTTTTGCTTGTGCTTCACTTATATTTAACGATTGACTGGCGGCATTATTCAGCTTTGCCTCGACCATGCTGACCACAGGTCTACTATTGCTACTATCAGCAAGCTGCTCGGTGACGCGTCTAAGATGAGTATGATAGCGCTGCCTTAAGTCTTCTTGTTCTGCCTCGCGCTCAGAGATAGACAGCTCACGCTCAATCGTGACCAAATCAATGCAATCAACTGGGCAAGGTGCGATACAAAGCTCACAGCCCGTGCACAAGTCCGTAAAGATAGTGTGCATGTGCTTGCCAGTACCAACGATAGCATCGACGGGGCAGGCGGGTATACATTTAGTACAACCGATACAGTCATCTTCACGGATGACGGCGCGTACCTCGGTCGGCCGCGTCGATGTGGCGTCTATCGGCCACTGAGATGGCGCGGCTTTGAGGGTTGTTTCATCGCTGTCAAGAGTCACGATTTGCGCAATAGCATCAGTAACCGGTTGACCACCCGGCACACATTTATTGTACGGCTCGTTATCTACTACGATAGCGGTAGCATAAGGCAGGCAACCGTCTGGATGTTCACACAGACCGCACTGCGTCTGCGGCAGACAGGCGTCAATAAGGGCAATTTTTGCTTGCATATCAGCAGGCAATGTTTCGATATTCAAGGTATCGAACAGTATGGGCAGATTGATTAGACGAATATTACTACTGCTTTGCATTTAATTAAAAACCTTAACATCGGTCATCAAGACTGGCGTTATTAACATGGATGGAGACATTAAAGTGAGGCGCTTGTATTATAGTAGATAATTAATCTACTATAGTGCGATGCCTTGTTCATGAGCAATCTGGGCGATCAGCTCGTAGGCAATGCTGCCCTTAAACGGTATTTTGGGCAAATTAGAGAGATCAAAAAAATCGGCGTGTGACAGCTCCTCTTCTTGTATTACAATATCGCCAGCCGCATAAGAAGCGCGAAAACCAAGCATTAAATTAGAAGGAAATGGCCATGGCTGACTGCTGACATAGCGAATATCTGATAGGCTGATGTTGACCTCTTCTGCTACTTCTCGCACGACCGCATGCTCTAAACTTTCACCCACTTCTACAAAACCTGCAATCAAGCCGTACATTAGGGGGCGCTTTTGTTCTCCATAACGGTGATGATGAGCGAGCAAAATTTGCATCTCTCCCGTCTGCGGATTGGGTCGAGTGATAGCCGTAATAACACAAGGCTGGACACGAGGGTATTGGCGTAATCGGCATACTGGACAGACCATGGCACGCTCATCTGCTGTGGCATGAACAACTGGGGATGCGCAGCGACTACAAAACTGTGTATCTGTCTGCCAGCGTAACAGCTGTATGGCTTGGCTAATCTGAGCTGATAAGGCGGCAGGTAACTGCGTGATAAGCTGTCGATACGGCACAAAAGCGTTCCCGCTGCCCTCTGCAATCATAGGCAATGCGATATCATGCGCTACTGCATAATCATAGGTAATGGCATTGGCTGCTTGCGCAGTGAAAGTGGCAGCGTCCTCGGTAGTTCCAGAATCAGACTCAGTCGCAACCAAAATTTCTGTACCATCATTGATACTATTATTAGCCTCAGACTGCCAGTGACTTGGAGCTAGGCTTTCGAGTAGTGCTACGTTGCCTATTTGATAGGTAGGCTGTGGCTCTTTGCCACTGTCGCTAATACTGATATTGTCACTGATATTGAACGGTGGTAATGGGATGTACAATGGCCACCAGCCGTTGATCGTTTGATGGCAGAGTACAGTATCATCACTAAATACAAAAGCGCGAGTCATAAGCAGGTTTCCAAACGGTCTAAATCAAGTACGTAGCAAATAAGGTACGAACTTGTTTAAAGTAAAAGTTTTAAATCACTCGTCAGCACAGATACCGCTAAAATCATTAAGCGGCTAGTAATTGGCTTAAGCTTCGTTGACCAACATTAAGCGCTTGTTTACTCACTGGACGGTTGTGCTCAAAACCATCTAAATGATGATCAACAGCCATAATCACGTCAGCGATATAAGCTAAGGTGCTGTCGTCGATGCGATTGCCACTTTCGATACGTTGTTGTATATAGTTGGCCAATTGACTCAGCATACTGGCCGGTGTTAGCAGTTGTAAAAAGCGTACCGCGCCGGCTACTTGACGTAGCATCTCAGGTATGTTTTGAATGTTGAGCATATCGCGCTCAGGCTCAGATAAGTAATCGTTAATCGCTTGCTCGGCACTAGCAATGGCAGTACGGCTTTCTTGTATTAAAGTATCATAAGCTGTATTGAGCTGATGTAACGAGATATGGGGGTTATTGAGTGGCAAGTAGATCGCCCCTGGGGTATGCATCTCGGCCATGGCAATAGTAGCGTTTTCAGCATGCATCAATGCCAATAGTAGATAATCAAAATCTTCAGGTGAGGGTATGCGCCACTTGCTTACTGCGTCTGCTGCTGCACTCAGGCTGGTCGCCGCATTTGACAGTCCCAACAAGCGTAATGCTGAGCCCAGTACCGTCAACTGCTCGATAATTTGTGCTGTCTGCATATCAGCAGGATTGAGTGAATCACCGCGCGCGTAGCTATCGACATCTTCTTTAATCGTATTGATTTGCGTCTGAATAATAGCGTTCAATGTATCCGTTAGCGCACGATTAGGACCGAATAAAAAGCGCTTCATTTGCTCGCGCTGTGGGCCTTCTAATTGATTGACCGCATATTGTTCACGCAGCAGTTTTGCTGCTTCGTTATCGCGCTGACAGGCAAAACTGACCAAATCAGCAAAACGCGTGTCCATAATGGGTAGATAGCTTTGGAACTGCTGCTCTAGATAAATGAGCGTATGCTTTTGGCTGAGGTTAAGTGGCAAAATGGTCGCGAGATCAGTGACCGCAGCAGTAGCGGCTTGCCAAAATAGACTGTTGCTATGAGCGGCTATCAACGCACACGCAGCACTCATGGCATCTAGATTTTGTTGAGCATCTTGGCTCACTACGCCATCTTGATTGAGCAGTGCAATCCCAAGACCACTACGATAGGCATAGGTCAGCAGCTCACTGTCGAGATTAAGCTCGTGTAAGGGCTGAAAGTTCTTTTCAGGGTTGGCAATAATGACACTACTACTACCAAATGTCGCAAAATAGTCTGCTTCGATAGGCGCGAGCTGTCCATGAGCATTAAGCTTATTGATGATAGGTAATAGCAAAGTTGGCTCTACTGACTCAGTCAATAGCACAAATTCCACATAACGATCCAGAGTCATGATGGCTTCTGACAGATCCATAATCAACGCAGTATCGTTATTATCACCACTGTTATAAAGGCGCTGTAGACCATTGACGATGGCGGTATTTAACACTTCTGCACCAACCAAAGAAATCAACTCAAAAATACAAGACAGCTGCTTTAGCACAGTAATAGAGTCTAATAATAAAGGAGATTGACTATTGTCATCGTTAAATTCGCTCAGATGAATCTCAGTGTCTTTAAGGGTGACTATAATTTCATCATGCAACAGATGTAGCGATGGCAGATTAAAGTCAGTAACACTAAGCGTTGGGGCAGTTAATTTCATTTGTGCAGACTGGTTCATAGTTATTTTTCCATAACGTACTGATGAAAATAGCGATCATTTAGACGATGATTTAACAGGCGTTTATGAGTAACCGATAACGCTCATGATGATAATCAAAACTATACAGTATCCAAATGTCAGTATAAAAGGTTATTTTAATCACATGCTATATGTTGGCTTTTAATTCAGAATATTCTTCGGCTAACTCGCTATACCAACTCTGATTGGCTGTCTCATCAGTGGGTGATGCTAGTAATAAAGAGGCCAAGTTGGCAAAGTGAGCATGGGCTGTCTGTCCACCGTCTGCTTGAGAGTCTTCTTCGATAGCAAGGGTGACCTGTCCACCAGTCATCGCCAGATAGACTTCGGCTAAAATCTCGGAGTCCAATAATGCCCCATGGAATGTACGGTCTTGTTTACCGACATCTAAGCGGCGCACGAGGGCATCTAGGGTGTTTTTTTGCCCCGGATATTGTTGTTTGGCCATGACTAGCGAGTCAGTCACTTTTACCCGTTGTGCAAAGTCATTCATCCCAACTTTACCAAACTCCATGTTTAAGAAGTTCATATCAAAGGTGGCATTATGAGCGATGATTTCGGCACCATCCATAAAGTCGTAAAGCGACTGAGCGACTTGATCAAAGGTGGGTTTGTCGGTTAAAAATGCCTCAGAGATACCATGAATGCGAATCACTTCTTCATCCATGCCGCGCTGGGGATTGATATAAACGTGTAGCTTTTCGCCAGTGAATTTGCGCCCGATCATCTCGACAATACCGACTTCAATGACACGATCGCCTTTTTGCGGATCCAGCCCCGTGGTCTCGGTATCCATAATCAGCTGACGATCAGATTGGTGACGGTTTATTGGCTTGGGTAGCAATGGCTTAAAATATGGATTGGCACGGCTGGTGTCACCGTCAAATTTTGGCTCATCAGTCGGCGTGTCTGGATTGTCATTATTCATTATGGTGTCAGTCGTCATCGTCTGGGATTCTGGCATGTCTGTGGTACTCATTGGTTTACTAGCATTGTCATGGCTTTGTTCGTCTAATAGAGGGTTGTTGAATGGTTCATCATTGAGAACTTCTTCATCGAGGGCTTCTTCGTCAAGCTCGTCATCTATATCAAGACCTAACGGATCATATTTTAGCCAGTCATCATTACTAGAGGCGCTTTGATTAGAGATGCTTTGATTAGAGATGCTTTGCGATTTATTAGGCATTATTTGCTCTTTTTTTTTAGCCATTTCTTGCGCATCTCTTGCCGATAAATCTTCACTGCTGGACGTCACGCCTAGGTTCGCAAGCTCATCTGCTTTTTCATTGCCTGCATGTCCAGCGTGACCCTTCACCCAATGCCAGTCAACGTCGCGCTGTTGGCATAACGCGTCTAATTGTTGCCAAAGGTTTTGATTGGCAACAGGTTTTTTACTGGCTGTTTTCCACCCTCGTTTTTTCCAGCCTTCAATCCATTCAGTAATGCCTTTTTTGACATAGCTAGAGTCTGTCCAAATCTCGAGATTGTGCTCATGTGGACTATGGGTCAATGCTTGTATCGCACCCATTAACTCCATGCGATTATTGGTGGTTTCTTTCGTGCCGCCATATAAATCCTGCGTGTGCCCATCACTAAATATCAAGTGTGCGCCCCAACCACCAGCACCCGGGTTGCCCTTGCAGGCGCCGTCAGTGTAGGCCACCGTGGTATTTGTTTTGGCGGCCAACGGATCAATCGCGTGGTCTTTATGGCTATGTGGCGTAGAAGAGCGATTGTCTGACATAAAAAATGTATGACCTAATAAGTGATTAACGTAGGATAGAATTAAGCGGTTTTTCGAGCGCCATCAAAACAGTGGTGGCGCATCATTCAAATGCGTTTGAGTATAACAAATCTATCGTTGATATGGGCAATCGTAATGCACAAAATCGCAAAACCACATATCATAATAGTAAGCCTTTCGTTTTCTGTTAAAATAGGCAGAATTGCTGTAAGGAAACGAGCCTCTGACGGCATGAGTATCAGCCTACTAACATCCTAAAGTAGCGTGGATAGTTACTTGAAGGGCAGTTTCAATGGCTGCTTTTTCCTCATAATTTACGAACGGTACTGATTAACGACAGCTTTCTTCCTATCTTCCTAAAAGTTTTAATGCACGAATGCAGGATAACCCTATTATGTCCTTACGCTCAAACGTTTTTTATAAAAGATTAACGCTGTTGATGGTCAGTATCACTGCGAGTAGCGCGTTACTGTTGAGCGCTTGCAATGATACTAGCACCCAAGCCGATACCGACGTGGCTGAAGCAGCAGCAGACCTGTCTGTCTTTGAAGGGTGCTATACGGTCAGTCATGATGAGCCTGCGCAAATAAAAGTCAGTCAGCAGGGTGGCACATGGATGATGCAAATGAAAGAGCCGGCAAGTAGCGGGCGCGTCTGGGATGACGCCGAGCCGTTAGAAGTGCTTGAAAATAGCGAGATACCCACGTTTTTCTCTATAGATCCTGATAATGTTGACGCTGTCATTGGCCGTCCCGATAGAGTGCTGGTACTGGCTCATGTGAAGCCTGTCTATGCCAATATCGATCCGCTATTGGACAGTGAGTATTTGTCGTATATTTATCGCGGTGCCAATACTATCTATCGCGTAGAGTGTGATGACGTCAATACTGATATTTTAGCCAATCCGCATGCCAATATTATTATTGATAATGTCGGCACAGGCAGCTAAGCATACGTCATCGATTATAGACAATCTTTTGTTATAAGCAGTCTTTTCTCATAAGTAGTCAAGTCATTAGAGTCAGGTAATATGAATTTTTTTAGTTATGTGGTGTTGGGTGGGTTTTCTTATGCGGCTGGTTGGGCGATAAGAACCTATGTATTAAACAAAAAACCTGAACCTGAGCAGCCCTACAATCTTAAGCATCCAGCTATCTTGGCGTATTTGGGCGGGTTCTTTATTGTTATGCTGATTGTCTCATGGCTCATCGGTCGCTACGTGCTTGGACATAACGCTATCGATTTCCCGTTCATCATTATAAACAGCCTCGTTGCGACTTTTGTATATTCATTCGGTCTTAATCCCGAAAAAGCCCGTTATGATGTGCCGGATTGATAAAATTTTGAAAAAGTAAAATAGATAAAAATGTCGTTAACCTAGGGCGTGTCCTCATTTTAAAAATGGTCATAAAAATGAGATAAATTGCAGTCAAACGAGGAAGATAGCGCAAATAATATCGGGATATTGATCAGCTATTTGACGATGTTTGGCAAAAATTAGCCATTTTTAGCTCATTTAGATACAATCGCTTGAATTGAGGGCACGCCCCTAATACGAAGAAACGGTCAATGAATAGCTCATTGACCGTTTCTTTATTATTAATGTTAATTTAAAGCTATCATTACTTTTTGGACTCTTTATTTGTGGCTTTTTTTTCGGTGTCCTTAGTCTTATCTTCTAGCTTTTTATTGGTCGGCTTTGAGGCAGCGTCTTTATTAGACTTTTCATCTTTAGAGGCTGTTTGTTGATCTTTCCAAGTTTTGTACTTGTGTAAGTCCTTTTCCATGAGCTTAAGACAAAATTTCAGTACCAACGCATCATCGATTTGACCGATAAAGGGAATAAAATCCGGAATAATATCAATAGGATTTAGCACATAGAGCAGACCGACCACTCCCGCAGAAATGGTTTTGTAGGGAATGTTGCGATAGTTGCCTTGATAATAATCTTTAACTAAACTCATCAGCAGTAGCAAATCCTTGGTATAACGCTCAAGGCCGCGACCGTTTTCGAGCTGGTCATTTATTTTATCTTCTTTACCCAAGATGAGCTTAATGCTGTCTATCAGACTTTTATCATCTTTCTCTTTGTCAGCCATACTTATATTCCTTATTTTTTGTTAAAGACTATTGAACGCCCTTTACTATAACAAGAGTCGTCACTTCATCCAAATAAGGCTGTGAGTGATTCTGTAGCGTTTTGTTGACTATAGAAACGATAGATTGAGCTTAGCTTAACCTTCCTAAAACGCGATATTGTTCAAACCTGCGTTATAATCCAGTTTTATGAGATGTGATAAAAACAAATATTTAACGTGTGCTAAATAAGTATCCTTGTTAAACAAGCATTAACTGAATAGTACAAAAGGTAAAATAATGACCAAGATATCTTCTGGACTTAATCGTCGCCAATTTTTATGTCAAGTCGGAATCAGCGCAGGGGCAGGGCTGTTAGCGACCCAAAGCATCACTCAAGCGCTGGCGGCTAATACTACTGAGCAAGATAACAGCACGCACCTGACCAAAGATGACCTGCCAACGGCGTTGACACCGCAACAAGCAGCGCCCGAAACATTGCAGGCGCAAACGAGTTGTATCACGCCAAATATTGAGACACGGCTTTTTGCCAGCTCCAATGTCGGTGGTAGTGACGAGCGTAATGAATTGGCATTAGACCGCTTGGCTTGTGCAGGTTTTAAAGTCGATAATCCTACGATTACCACTCGGCAGTATTTGCGCTTTGCAGGTACCGATTCGCAGCGCGCGAGTGATTTGCAAAATATCGCTACGGGTGCGATCAAAGCGCCAAAGCTGCTACTTGGTGTACGCGGTGGCTATGGTGCTGTGCGTCTATTGCCAATGGTGGATTGGTCAACGCTAGGACGCATTATGAAGGAGCGCGGCACGATACTCGCAGGCTTTAGTGATGTGACCGCTATTCAGTGCGCATTGCTGGCAAAGGGTGATATGAGTTCGCTTGCGGCACCGATGCTTTATAGTGAGTTTGGCAAAACCAAACCCGACCAAGTCAGCTGTCGACAATTTGCGGAAGCATTAACCAATCCAAATCTGGCTATCAACATACCAGACGCCTCTTTAACCAGTCCGAATTTACCGAGTATCTTGGCAAGCTCTGAGCCAAAAACGATAACAGGCACTATTTGGGGTGGCAATTTGAGTGTCGTATCAGCGCTGGCAGGCAGTGAGTATGTGCCACGAATTGCTGACGGGATTGTATTTTTAGAAGATGTCGGCGAGCAAGCCTATCGTATTGAGCGCATGCTATATGATTTGTATTTAGCAGGCGTATTTAAAGATCAGCAAGCCATCGTGTTTGGCGCGCTATCGGGTAGCGGTGAGGATAGCTATGACAAGCGTTATGATGTCGCCACCGTAATTCGTCAATTGCATAAGCTGACAGGATTGCCGATTTATAGCGGCATGCGCTTTGGTCATATTGGTCAGAAACACAGCTTTCCACTTGGGGCGACGTGCCAGCTTAGCGCCAATACAGTCAGTGGCTATCAGTTGGTATTTAGCGATTATCCCACTATTAAGTCGGACGCCATTCATGTCGAAGGCTTGTGGCAATAAAATTTAGGTCTATAGTCGAATCTAAATAAATCAGATACGTAACTATCAAGTCGCTCAATGAAAAGTTGTTTTTCTTACGTGCTGTGCCTACGCCGACAGATGCTGCGAAAAACAACTTTTCGTCTCGCTGTATCGTTTTTATATCGAATTAATTATATAAAATTGTTGCTGTAATAAATTTGTTGCAGCAACGTATTACTTCTAAAAAATCTACTATAAAGTTAAATCGCCAAGCGTGAAAATTTATCCTGATATTCTTTCGGGGTCAGTTCAGTAGCGCGTTTAAAAAGCCTAGTGAATGAGGAAATATCATCGTAACCAACTTGCTCCGCTAACGATTTTATCGTCACATCGCCCAATTCCAGTAAGCGCTTTGCCTGCTCAATTCTCACCGCTTGAATATACTCAATCGGGCGCATCGCAACGCAAGATTGAAAGCGTCTATTTAACGTGCGTGGGGTAATATTTACCATGGCTGCCAAATTGCTCACCTGCATAGATTGCTTGAAGTTTTCCTCGATAAACTCTTGTACTTGCTTAACGAGCTGATCTGAATGTGGTTTATGCAATGTCACATTGGTATAGCTGTTTTGATTGCCTCTTTTACTATCAATAATCTGGGTTTTTGCCACTTGGGTAGAAATCTCACGCCCGCAGTACCGCTCAATTAATAGCAATCCCAAGTCATAAAAGGCGCTACCACCTGCCGCACAAAATATATTGCCTGATTGGTGTGCTGAATCACTTTTTGATTGGCTTTTTGGCTGGCTGTTTGATGGATTCTTTGATTGAGTGACAAATTGATTCTCTTGCAAATCAACCAGTGGAAAATCTGCCTTAAACTTACTGGCATAGCCCCAATGGGTGGTTGCTACTTTGCCATCGAGCAAGCCTGCTTTTGCTAAGAAGAAAGCCCCGCTACAATTACTAGCGATATCCGCCTTGGTATTCGCCAGTCGCTTGATGTGTGGAATTAAATCGCTATTTTGGCTCAGTACTTTATCGATTGAATCGCCAATGGTTGGAATTAATAGTAAGTCGCACTCTGTGATTTCCTGAATATCGCAATGCGCTCGCATAATCAAACGGTTGCTGCATCTGATATCCGCGCCACCTAAGCTTGCAATCTGCACGTCAAACCTTGGTTCTACTGCCTCATCCAAAAACCGTTGCCAGCTGACGCCAGTAAATGAAAATAAATCTAGCGCCCCAGCAAGCACACTGCTGAGCACGCCATCGAAGCCAACGATAATCACTTTAAACGGTTTGAAGTAGGGCAAAATTTGGCTTCCTTTAAGTATATGCAAATTTATGGCTGATATTCACCAGCTGCACGATACGTAATTTGAAATTCACTCACTATAGGTTAAAGAGTATGTCTTGTTTGACCATAATTATGTCATAAATGACAATACGGCAAGGCGTTAAATTAGATTAATATCAATGAATCACCAAATTTAATGAGTTAACGAGAATACTATGGCAGCAGATACGCTTATCAACGACTTTGAATTACCGTTTCAACTATATGATGTATTGGGCGCTGAGCATTTAACCGAGCATCCGAAGTTTGCAGAACACAGCCGCGAAACCTTCGATGCAGTATTGGACACCGCCAATAAAATCGCGACCAATTTATTCTTGCCCCATAACCATGTGGCAGATAAAAACGAGCCACAGTTCGATGGCAAAAAAGTCAGCATGATAAGTGACGTAAAAGTCGCCTTTGATGCGTTTCGTGAGTCGGGCTTCATCGCTGGTCGTTATAGCTTTGACGATGGCGGCATGCAATTACCCGAAACGGTTATGACCGCAGTGGCAGGCTATTTTATGGCGGCCAACCCATCAACGACGGCTTATCCATTTTTGACCACGGCGGCGATTAATGTCATCTCACATTTCGCCAGTGATGAGATTAAAAATGCCTTTATGCCGCGTATGCTAACGGGTGAATTTACCGGCACGATGGCATTAACTGAGCCACATGCTGGCTCATCGCTTGCCGATATCAAAACTACCGCCGTTAAACAAGACGACGGCAGCTATCGCGTAAAAGGGAGCAAGATTTATATCTCAGCAGGCGATCACGAATTGTCTGACAATATCGTGCATTTGGTCTTAGCCAAAGTGCCGGGCGGTCCTGGTGGTGTCAAAGGTATTTCTTTATTTGCCGTGCCTAAGTATCGTCTGAATGAGGATGCATCGGTTGGCGAGCATAATGACGTCCATTTAACGGGTCTTATTCATAAGTTGGGCTATCGAGGCGCGACTTCTACCGCATTAAGCTTTGGCGATGCAGGCGAGTGCTATGGCTATCTTATCGGCGAAGAGCATTTTGGTCTGCGTTATATGTTTAAGATGATGAATGAAGCGCGCATCGCGGTCGGCTTTGGCGCCGCGATGATTGGCTATCGTGGTTATCAATATTCGCTCGATTATGCCAAAGACAGAACACAGGGCAGAATTGCACCAAACAATAAACCCGAAGATGCAGCAACAGCGATTATCCAGCATGGCGATGTGAAGCGTATGCTGTTGGCGCAAAAAGCCTATAGCGAGGGCGGCATATCACTGTGTTTATATGGCTCAAACCTGATTGACCGTATCAATACTTGTGAAGATGCAACACTAAAAGCTGAGCTATCAGAACTGCTGGATTTATTAACCCCAGTATTAAAAGCATGGCCCTCTGAGTATGGTCCTAAAGCCAATGATTTAGGCATTCAAGTATTGGGCGGTGCAGGCTATACGCGTGAGTATCAAGCCGAGCAGTTTTGGCGTGACAATCGTCTTAATCCCATTCATGAAGGCACAAATGGTGTGCAAGCGTTAGATTTGTCATTCCGTAAGTTATGGCAAAACAAGGGTCTTGGTATTCAAATTCTAAAACGTGAAATCACTCAAGACTTAGAAAGCATCACCACACCAGAAACCGCCAAACTTGCCGGTAAGTTGATGCCTTATATGGGTCATCTGCATGAAGTATTGGTGCATTTAAGTAAAATCCTGCAAACGGAAAAAGCACTAACGCTGACTGGCAACGCACAAGCACTAATGAATATTTTTGCCTCTATCGTGGTCAGCTGGATTTGGATTCGCCAAGCCAGTAAAGCTGAGCAATTGCTAAGCGAGACAACAGATATTGAAAAGCAGAATTTCTATCATGGCAAATTACAAGCAGCCAAATACTTTATCGATTGGGAGTTGCCGTTAATCAATCGCGATATCGAGCTGTTAAATAACGACAATGCGGTATGTACCAATATGCAAGTAGAATGGTTTTAAGTGACTGTTTGGAATGTTTTCAACATAAGAACATGCCTGAATAATACGACCAATGTGATGCTGGGATGAATTTTTCGAAGCCTCTGGAGTGCAAAGCGCACAGCAAGCGAGAAAAATTTATCCCAGAAGAACGCTTTTTAATATATTTGTCTTATTTTGAATAAACTCTTTTTAAGCAAACGATACCAATGGCTTTTTATAAAAATTTAAAGGAATAAATAATGACAACAATGAATAAGCAGTGGCGTTTAAAAGAAAGACCTGTTGGCGCACCGAGTGCGGAGACTTGGGATTATACCGAGACAGAAATACCGACTATTACCGATGGTCAGTTGCTGATAAAAATTGAATATATCTCGATGGATCCAGCGATGCGTGGCTGGCTAAATGATGCCAAATCTTATATCGAGCCGGTACAAATTGGTGATGTCATGCGTGCGGGTACCGTGGGCGAAGTGATTGAAAGTAAGCATGAGAAGTTTGCCGTCGGCGATTATGTCTGTGGTCATAATGGCGTGCAGTCGTATGCGGTCAGTGATGGTACTGGGTTATACAAAGTCGACCCAAACCTTGCACCCTTATCTTATTACTTAGGCGTGCTCGGTATGCCGGGTATGACTGGTTACTTTGGCTTATTAAAAACAGGTGAGCCAAAAGCTGGCGAGACAGTCGTTGTTTCTGGTGCTGCGGGTGCGGTTGGTGGTTTGGTAGGACAAATTGCCAAACTAAAAGGCTGCCGTGTCGTTGGTATCGCAGGCGGTGCTGAGAAATGTAAATTCTTAGTCGATGAGTTGGGTTTTGATGCTGCAGTAGATTATAAAAATGAGGATGTCAAAAAAGGCTTAAAGCAAGCCTGTCCAAACGGCGTCGATGTCTTCTTTGACAACGTAGGCGGCGATATCTTAAATGACGTCCTTACCCAAATTAATCTGCGCGCGCGTATCGTGATTTGCGGTGCGATTAGCCAATATAACAACACCACAGCGGTAAAAGGGCCGTCAAACTATCTGTCATTATTGGTCAATCGTGCCCGTATGGAAGGCATCGTGGTCTTTGATAATATCAAAGAATATCCAATCGCGATGAAAGAGATTGCTGGCTGGATTCAGTCAGGTGATATGAAAGTAAAAGACCATATCGTTGAAGGTATCGAGACGTTCCCTGATACTTTGATGATGCTCTTTAACGGTGAAAACTTCGGCAAACTGGTACTTAAGGTAGAGGGATAAATCATGACACTGAATACAAATGGAATTGCATCAGACGTAGCCAGTAACGTTTCTGGTAAACGTATTTTAATCACGGGCGGTGCGTCTGGCATTGGTGCGGCAAGTGCGTTATTGTTAGCCAGTCGCGGTGCGAAAGTCGTGATCGGTGATATGGCCGAAGAGATGGGCGCAGCCGTTGCCAAGCAAGGTCAAGATGCGGGCAATAGTATCGTCTTTAAAAAAGTTGATGTGACGAGTGGCGACGAAGTGCGCGCATTATTTACCTTTGCCATGGAAACGCTGGGTGGTCTTGATGTGGTGGTAAATAATGCGGGCATCGACCATCAGCCTGCACCGATGCATGAGCTAAGCGATGAGGACTTTGACCGTAATATTGCCGTTAATCTAAAAGGCGTCTGGCATTGCATGCGTGCTGCTGTTACTTGTATGGCAGCCAATGGCGGCGGTCACGTGATTAATGTCGCCTCTATCGCAGGGCTGCGTTCTGCACCATTACTGTCAGCGTATAGCGCCGCGAAGCATGGCGTGATGGGACTGACCAAGTCTGCTGCTCATGAATATGCGCGCGTCAATATTCGTTTTAACGCCGTTTGTCCAAGCTTTATTGATACCCCTATGGTGCAAAATACCATGGCGAAGATGGGCGAGCGCGCGCAAAAAGCAACAATTAATGCCAGCCCGCTACGCCGTTTAGGGACAGTTGATGAAGTATCCGGCGCGATTGCATGGCTTGCGAGCGATGAAAGCAGCTTTATGAATGGTCATGCGTTTACCCTTGATGGTGGCATGTTGGCTTAATAGTCAAATAACTGCTAAATCATTACGGTGTTAGCCTCGCTCGATGTACTATGCGTACTATCTACGCTCGGCTGCCTTGTCATGGATTTGCAGTTTTTCGACTATAATTTATTAAGTATTTACGATAAAAAATTGAAAGCTGAATAGCTAATTCAAAATATAAGGAATAATAATGAAAGATTTATTTGATTTAACAGGCAAGATTGCTTTGGTCACAGGTGCTAGTCGCGGTATTGGCGAATCTATCGCCCGTCTATTGGCATCAAGAGGCGCACACGTCATTGTCTCTAGCCGTAAGATTGATGCTTGCCAAGCAGTCGCCGATAGCATTGTCGCTGATGGTCACAAAGCCAGTGCCTTTGCGTGCCATGTCGGAAATATGGATCAGATTGATGCGATTTTTGAGCACATCAAAAGTGAGTTCGGTCAAATCGATATATTGGTCAATAATGCCGCTGCCAACCCTTACTACGGGCATATCTTAGATACGGACTTAGCCGCTTTTGATAAGACCGTTGAAGTCAACATTCGTGGTTATTTCTTTATGTCGACGGCGGCGGGCAAGATGATGCGCGAGCATGGCGGTGGGGTGATTTTAAATACCGCCTCGGTCAATGGCTTGGTCGCGGGTGACAAGCAAGGCATCTATTCAATTACTAAAGCTGCTGTCATTAGCATGACCAAATCTTTTGCCAAAGAATGTGGCCCATTAAACATTCGTGTTAATGCGCTGCTGCCTGGTTTAACCGATACTAAGTTTGCCTCAGCATTGACCACCAATGATAAAGTCTTAAAAATGGCGCTCCATGCGATTCCATTAGGACGCGTGGCTAATCCTGACGAGATGGCTGGCACGGTATTGTACTTAGTCTCTGACGCGTCAAGTTATACCACGGGCGCAACGATAGTCGTTGATGGCGGCATGTTGGCTTAATCCGTTTATCACTATCGCTATATTTTTATAATAAAAAACACGTTACTCAATAACGTGTTTTTTTATGTCTCAACGTTCATTACTTTTAGTTCACTACTTTTAGCTCATTGCTCTAAATTTATCTACTCGCACATTTTGATGTGAGGCGATTTAATCGCTGTAAGCCTTTTTCAATGATATTCGTCGTCCGCTGCATTAATGGACTTAATGGTTTGGGGTGCATATTAATTTTACTCATATCGTTATCATAATGTGCTCTGACACGCTTATTCATAATAGCAAACCACAATGGCGGGATATAGGCAGGCATAATCATCGTGGCATAGCCTATCGGCAGTTGCGGTGCTTCCTCAAAATGTCTGAGCAATTGATAAGCGCGGCTTGGATGCGCGTGGTGATCAGAGTGGCGTTGCAATTGATACAAAAACAAATTGGTCACGGTGTGATTGCTGTTCCAGCTGTGCTCCGGTTGCGTACGCTCAAATTGCCCGTTGTCGTCTTGTTCTCTGAGCAGACCGTAGTGCTCTAGATAATTAACTACTTCTAACAGACTAAAGCCATATACTGCCTGCAACCCAATAAAGGGTAGAATCTTTTTGCCAAAAGCCTGATAAAGAGTGGCATAAAGTAACGCCGACATCGCCCAACCTTGCAACAACTCGTTGTCTTTGTTCCAAAAGCCTTTATGTCGACGGGCGAGCCGCTCAGTTTCAATGTTTACAGCGGAACGTAGACCACCAAACACTGTGCGCGGCAAAAACTGCCAAAAGCTCTCGTTGTACTTGCTACTGGCTGGATCATTTGGGGTCGCCACCCAGCGGTGATGACCGAAATTATGCTCGATGGCGAAATGTCCATAAGCCGCTGGCGCAAGGCTGATGCGCGCCAAAGTACGGTTTAGGTGGTCAGACTTATGGCCAAGTTCATGCGCGGTATTAATCGCAATACCACTGCCGACTCCTGCCGTCAATGCCACTCCTAAACGATTATACCAAGGCAAATCTCGCTGACTATACTGATAGGCCAGCAGACCAAAAGCCATATATTGTAGCGGTATAAAAGCATGAGCAATCCACTTATAATAGGGGTCTTGGGCAAGCGCTTGCATAGCGCTATCAGGTGGGTTGCTATCATCTCGACCGACCAACACATCCGCCAGTGGAATGATACCGTGGATCAAGATAGTGCCTCCCCAAGCCAGCGCTGTATTTTTGAGCTCGAAGCCCTTTTGATCTCGTAATCCTAACGCGAACAAGCAGCCTAATAGAGGCAGTGATGGACTACACAGCCAAAACCGCCTTTTTGGGTCGCGCCATGGTGAGTTATCCATTGCATCTTGAATGATGGCATGTTCTTTAGCGCTTAATGTCTTAGTCATTATACGGTCCTTGTATAGTCAGTCCTCTGTAAATCAGATATGGTGTCAGACTTACCTAGCCTATTATTTATCGTGATTTTACGCGGTGCTTGATAGCTACTTTCCTTGATAGCCACCTTTAACGATTTCGTTTATGTATTATCAATCAAGATTCTGATCATTTATTATGATCTTTGATAGCATTTAAAACGGCGTTGATTGACAAAAAAATCTCACTTTGCGTCCAAAAATGCAAATATATTCAGATTTAATTGTCGGACTTCGTTATGTTGGGGGCTTATACATAGCGTATAAATAGATATAGTCAGGGCAATATAAAAGAGATCCAGCGTGACTGGTAAAATTTTGCTTGCTTGCTGTGCCTACGCATACAGAGGCTACAAAAAATTTATATCAGTCACGCATTATAATGTCGTGTACCCATTTTATGTAGTATCTACTATAGTAATTAACGTTGATAACGCTCTTCAAAGCGAGTAGTTTGGGCGTGTCATCAATTAGCACCTTGATACATTTAGTGGTCTTAAAATGGCTAAATTTTGCCAAACATCGTCAGAAATCTTGTCAATATGTTCATATTTACGGCAATTCCTTCCTTGTTTGGCTGCAATTTTCCTCATTTTAAGCCTCACAATCTAAATGATGACACACCCTAGTATGGGTCTAAAATATGGATATTTTAAGTCGATTGTTTGATGAGATGCATTTGCAAAAGGTGCAATATATCACTGTCAAGGCGCGCGGCTCTTGGCAACTGGTACAGAGTAGACAAGATTATTTGACCTTTATCGTGGTTATCAGTGGCAAGGTGCATCTATGCTATGGCAATGATAATAATGACAGGCAAGTGATCACAGCCAACAATATGATGATGTTGACCACACAAGGCAGCTATGCGTGTCAATCAGCGCCAATGGTGTCTAAGCTTACAGCCAAAACAATCATGCCTGCACACACTGAAGGTCAGATTGGCTTAGAGATTGACAATACAAATAGCGGTCAAACTAATCATGCTCAAAGTAACCATGTGCAAGATAACGAGGCACAATTTATTGTGGTACGCAGTCAGTTTGATGCTGATATGGCCAGACCTTTGTTATCCGCTTTGCCTGCCAGTCTGCCGCCCGTGACTCAAAAGCACTCGGCCTATAATGATGTGGTGCATATTGGCTTGCAGTTTTTCTTATTAGAAGTGGGATTAGAACGCCCCGGCAGAACCACGATGCTTGAGCGCTTGGCTGGCATGTTGATGATTGAATGTATACGCGAGTATGTCGAACAGCTAGAAATGGCATCAGGGTCTAAAGACAGCATAAACCGCACTACGGATAATACCCTAAACAGGACGCCATCGTGGATTGACCATCCATGGCAAATAGACGATGATGCCGACCACAGTAGTGAAAATAATGCCACTAGTAATAGAAATGAAAACGGTAATTGGCTGGCCGCCCTAAAAGATCCTTGCCTATCAAACACCCTCTATCTGATGCATCGCTACCCAGAAGATGCTTGGACGCTACAGGGTTTAGCGAAGGCATCAGGGCTGTCGCGCTCAGGACTTAATGAGCGCTTTAAACAGTCAGTTGGCATCACACCGCTGGCATATCTGAGTCATTATCGCTTGCGACTGGCGGCAAGGTTTTTGCGGCAAGAGCAATATTCAATTAGCAAGATTAGCGAGTTGGTAGGCTATGCGTCGGATCATTCGTTTAGTGGTGCATTCAAGCGGCGTTATGGGCAGTCACCGAGTCATTACCGCAAAGCCCATAGCAAAAAATCAAAGCCATAGCATAAATTCTCACCCCAAATAGACTGATAACTACGGGCGATCAATCGTGAGGATAACTATAGGGTCTGTTGAACATTCAAATATTAGGACTGCTGATCGCTAAAATCGCATCAAACGTTTTATCAAATCAAGCGTAAACCGACGATAATGTCGAGACCTTAGCTAGGTTTACAACAACATTTGGGGTGATTTTAGCATCAGCCTTTCAGGGCAGGGCTATTTTTTGCCAATACATGGCGAAATTGTCTAACCTAGAACGACTAGGCGTCAAAAATTTCACTGCGTATTGTCTAAAAAATAGCCACTGCCAGTTCCACATTTGAATGTTCAACAGACCCTAAACGCGACAATAAAAACAACAATAAAAGCAACTATGAGAAATTCTATTAAAGATAAAAGACAGCCTCATCATGATGAAATGGTAAACAATGATATAAATACGAAGACGTGGCTATTTGTCCCAGCGACTCGAATCGATAAAGTAGCAAAAGCCTTTGCGAGCGGTGCAGATGCAGTGTTTAAAATAGTAGGTCAAATGGTCGATGCGCCCGTGATTGAGCGCTGCCGTTAGTTGCTGAGTTGATAAAAGGTTTTTGATAAAATGTGCACTAACAGACTAAAACAGCAAAAAAGGCGCGGTACGACTGGCTTTTGATTTTGCGACTTCTGCTGGTGTGCCTTCTGCCACAATAAGACCGCCTTTATCACCCGCACCTGGCCCAATATCGATAATCCAATCACTGTTACTAGCGACTTGCATGTCGTGTTCGACCATAATCACAGTGTTACCAGCGTCAACGAGTCCGTTCAATTGCGCCATCAATAGCGACACGTCCGAAGGGTGCAGGCCAGTTGTTGGTTCATCAAGGATATAAAGCGTGTCTCCTCGTTGTGTCCGCTGCAGTTCGGTGGCAAGCTTAATGCGCTGTGCTTCGCCGCCCGACAGTTCGGTTGCTGGCTGACCAAGTCGTAAGTAGCCAAGTCCGACTTTTAGCAACGCGTCTAATGCTCGTAGGATAGGTGCTTCTTCTACAAAGAATTCATAAGCAGATTCGACGGTGAGATCGAGGATTTCAGCGATATTTTTGCCTCGATAAGTAATCTCAAGGGTTTCATCATTGTAGCGTTGCCCATGACACACTTGGCATGGCGAGTAAACGCTCGGCAGGAATAGCAGTTCAACACTCACAAATCCGACACCTTCGCAATTTGGGCAGCGGCCTTTCTTAACGTTAAAGGAGAAGCGACCGGCATCGTAACGTCGTGCCTTGGCTTCTGGCGTGGCGGCAAATAATTTGCGCACATGATCGAACAGTCCGGTATAAGTGGCAAGGTTTGAGCGCGGCGTACGACCGATGGCTTTTTGATCGACGGTCACCAATCGACTTACGTGTTCCATACCACTAGCAATCTTACCGCTGGTCTGAGTTTCTAGCTCTTGCTCTAGTAAATCAGCTTCGCCAGTCGGCGCTTCGATGATTGTCTTCTGCCCTAATTCGCTATAAATGAGATCGACCAGCGCTTGACTGACTAGGCTTGATTTGCCTGAACCTGATACGCCCGTCACCGTTGTCATCACCCCTAGAGGAAACGCTACATCTAGCCTTTGCAAGTTGTTGCGTTCGATATTGACCAGCTGTAGCGAGGATTTCGCTTTTCTTGGGGTATGCTCAACCGCCCCGTCAGTCTCAAAAAGATACTGTCCCGTGCGTGATTGTGCAACGTCCCGCAAGCCTGCTACAGGGCCACTATAAATAACTTCGCCGCCATGGGTTCCAGCCTTTGGCCCCACATCGACAATCCAATCGGCGTGCCGAATCACGCTGACGTCATGCTCAACAATAAATAACGAGTTACCAGCCGCTGTCAGCTCATCCAATGCGCCCAATAGCGCTTGAGTATCGGCAGGATGTAATCCAGCAGACGGCTCGTCAAGCACATAGACCACACCAAACAGTTTAGAGCGAATTTGGGTAGCGAGTCTTAGGCGTTGTAGCTCACCCGGAGACAAGGTAGGTGTAGTACGTTCAAGTGAAAGATACCCTAAGCCTAGTGTGGTCAAAGCCTCAACTCGAGACAGAATATCACTGGCAATACGTTGAGCAACAATGGCCTTTTCTCGGTTTGGCATATTATCAGTCGGTTTGGTCTTGGCAGCATCCTGAAGTTTAAGCGCCATTTCAGTCAAGGTTAATTGAGACAGTTCACCAATATCAAGACCAGCGAACTTAACCGATAGCGATTCTTTTTCGAGTTTTTTGCCATGGCATTCTGGACATTCAGAAATTTGCATAAACTGGGAAACGCGCTTTTTGGTACGCGGGCTTTGCGTACTGGCAAAAGAATGCAAAACGAAATTCTTTGCACTGGTAAATGTCCCTTTATAATTGGGCTTTTCGCCTTTTTTAATAGCGTCGCGTACTTGTTCAATGTTGTACTCTGGATAGACAGGGACTTCTGGCGTGTCATCGGTAAAGAGAATCCAATCGCGGGTTTTTTGGGGCAGGGTATTCCACGGCTTATCGATATCGTAGCCAAGTGTGGTCAGGATGCGGCTTAGGTTTTGACCTTGCCACGCAGGCGGCCAAGCAGCAATCGCGCGTTCGCGAATGGTTTTAGTATTGTCAGGAACTAGTAATTCTTCTGTTACCTCAAACACGCGGCCAATACCGGAGCAAGTAGGGCAAGCGCCATCTGGCGTATTTGGAGAGAACGCGTCAGCGTAGAGTATGCCTTGACCAGCAGGGTATTCGCCCGCTCGTGAGTAGAGCATGCGTAAACCATTTGAAATCGTCGTTACGCTACCGACCGATGAGCGTACAGACGGCGTGCCTCGTTGTTGTTGGAGAGCAACGGCGGGCGGCAAGCCTTCTATCGAATCGACGTCAGGCTGATCCACTTGATCGATCAAGCGTCTGGCATAAGGCGATACTGAGTCAAGATAGCGATGTTGTGACTCAGCAAAAAGAGTACCAAATGCCAGTGAAGATTTGCCTGAGCCTGATATACCCGTGAATACCACAAGGGCATTACGCGGCAAGTCAACATCGACGTTTTTTAGATTATGAACCCTTGCGCCTCTGACTTGGATGCTGTGAGCTGGGTCGCAAGCGATATTTTTAGTGGCATTGTCATCAACTTTTGCAGTGGATTTTACTTTTTTATTTTTAGTGGTCATAAAACAGTTATTCCTATCAAATCGTATTTTTAGCTTTAGTGTGCAGAAGGCGGGTAAAGTTTTGGCTAAGAAACTGCTTGCTAAATAATTAGCTAATTAAGCAATGTCTTGGCTTAAGCAGTATCTTGGCAATTTAAAACTATCCTAGCATGTCAATATCGAATCCTTAGATAGGCTTACGCTTTATAGACAGATGACAGACATAGCAATGCCAAACAATAACATTTATAAGGTTTCATCTCTGAATTTCAGCTTGTAAGTTTTGAAAAACTGCTTTTAAGACATGCGGATTTTTGAAGTGGTGAGCTGGCAAGTGGCGAGGTAGCTGATAATGGTTTATCATTAATCATAACTATCAATTATTTATAAAAGCATCCTATGATTTTTATCAGCAATACCATTAGTCTAAATGACAGTGACGTAGAGATTAGCGCCATACGTGCGCAAGGCGCAGGCGGGCAAAACGTCAATAAAGTCTCTTCTGCGATTCATCTGCGTTTTGATATCCATGCCTCAAGCTTGAGTGATGTCATTAAGCAGCGTTTGCTTGATAGTAAAGACAGCCGAATTACCAAAGAAGGCGTGCTTATTATTAAGGCGCAGCAATTTCGTACCCAAGAACGTAATAAAATTGATGCGTTTGAGCGCTTACAAAGCTTTATCACCAAAGCCACTTACGTCAATAAAACACGCAGGCCGACCAAACCGAGCAGAAATGCTAAGCGTAAACGTGTCGATCAAAAAACCCAGCGCGGTAAAACAAAAGTATTACGCGGTAAGGTGGATTTTTAGATAGACTGATTTTAAGGTGGATTTTAACAATTAAGCAAAAAGCAAAATGCCAGCCCATCTAAGTGGCTGGCATTTTTTTGTGCTTAGTTAGCATTTAAGCATAGCCCAATTAGCCCAGTCTTCTGCTTAACTCAGGAAAGCGCTTTATCATAAATAGCATCAGTAGCAATGCCATAACCGCGATAGCCGCCCCTACATAGCCCACGCTCGATAGTGAAATATGCGTCACTGCATAGCCTCCGAACAGTGCGCCCGTCCCAATGCCTAAATTGATAATCCCTGAGAACATCGACATCAGCATATCCTGCGCGTTGATATCGACCATGATGACCTTGGCTTGCATGGAGATAATCAGCAGCATGAGCGCCGCGCCCCAGAGTAGGGCAATCAAGCTGAGCGCCCATATTGAGGTCACCGCAAACAACAGCGTGAGCATAGATAGTAATATCAATATCGTCGATATCAGCATTAATCTGGTATTGAATTTATCACCCCAACGACTGAAAATTACACTGCCCGCAATCCCTGCGACACCGAACAATAACAGCACAACCGTTGCGGCGTTTTCACTGATTGAGCCGACTTGACGCATAAAAGGCTCGATATACGAGTAAGCCGTATAGTGCGCGGTAAAGACCAGTAAAATCAGCAGATATAGGCAGACCAATAAGGGGTTTTTGAGTAATTCTGGAATCTTTCTAAAAGACCCTTCAAACATACTAGGCAGCGTGGGCAACAGTCTCATTTGCAGAATAAATACGATAAGGGCAAGCCCACCAATACCACCAAAAGTCGCGCGCCAGCCAAACCATTGACCGACCACGCGTCCTAAAGGCACACCCAAGACCATCGCTAATGACGTACCAGTCGCAAGCACGCTAAGCGCCAGTGCTTTTTTGCCTTCCGGTGCCACACGTATCGCAATCGCTGCGGTGATGGACCAAAATATCGCATGCGTGAGTGCAATGCCAACTCGGCTGATGAGCAGCACTTCAAAGCTCCACGCAAATACTGACAATACATGACTGGCAATAAATACCGCAAATAACGCCAACAGCAAACGCTTGCGCTCAAAGCGACTGGTCAGCAGCATCAATGGCAATGACATGGCCGCGACAATCCACGCATACAGCGTCAACATCCAGCCCGTCTCTGCCGTGGTGATAGAGAAATCTTGGGCGATGTCGCTTAATAGGGCAACAGGGACGAATTCGGTGGTATTCATGATAAAGGCGCTGACGCCCATTAGGAATACTTGAAAATACTGAGTCCGGCGAGCATTTGCGCTCACCTCAAGGTTAGGTTTCATAAGATCCAATACAAATAAAGAAGGCGCTAATAGTGAAAGTTAGCTTAAAGTGATTTATTCGCTTAAAAATAAGGGTAAAAATACATCGCAATGATGAAAAGAAGGCAGGCAAGATAGCAAGTCAGTCGCCGTAGTTAAAGTAATTATTTGATAATGAGCGTCGGTATTCACAAAATGAATAGGATATGACATTAGTTTTTGACATTAGCCTCTAGGAAGCCGACACTGACTGCCGACAACATACCGGCAGTGAAATAATGCTTTTATCAATAGAAGCATGCTCAAGTAGACTGATACAATAATCAAGGCGAATCAGCGCTTAAATAATGATGGCTACCTATTCTCTCATGCTATTTAAGCGTGCACGAATAGGTAGTCATCTCTGTATGAATTATCCCTGTTTTTACATTTTAATAGGGCGTGTCCTCATACCAAAAATAAAAGAAAAATAAACTATGAAAACCGAAACCAATAAGCCGCTTGCTTTTAGAAAGTATCCATCGACGACTGCTCTACAGTGTTTCGAAACGGCTGCACGGCATCTGAGCTTTACCAATGCCGCGCAAGAGATGCATATGACACAAAGCGCCATCAGTAAGCAGGTCGCTCAGCTAGAGGAGATGTTAAAAATCTCACTCTTCTATCGTACACCGCACCGCATTTCATTGACACCAGCTGGCAAAACTTATTACCTTGAGGTGTTGGAAATCCTCAAACATATCGAGGTGGCAACCACCAGTTTGATGTCGCATAGTGACAATGTAGAAGTGCTTAAGATTGCCTCACACCCAACCTTTTGTTCTCGCTGGCTGTTACCTGCGCTTAGTGGCTTTAGCCAAGCCCATCCATTGATTAATTTAGATATAAAAGAGCAAGTTGGGCCATTTTTTACTGAAGACCAAAACGTCGATATTGCCTTTTTATATGGCGATGGCATTTGGGGCGGGATGGAGGCGATTAAGCTGTTTGATGAGTATTGTGTGGCGGTATGCCAACCTGAGTATTTACGGGATAAAAATCCCTGTACGAGCAATGTAGATAACTGTACGTTGCTACAGTTGAGCTCGCGCCCAAGTGCTTGGTATGAGTACTTCAAGCAGCAAGGCATTAGTATCGATGGGACGTTTATCGGCCCACGTTTTGATACTTTTCATGCGTGTATTGCCGCCGCATTGCTCGGCTATGGTATCGCACTTGTACCACTGCGTTTGGTCGCTCCTGAACTACAATCAGGGACGCTAGTGACGGCATGGCGCTATGCGGCAAAAGGACGGGGGTCTTATTATATAACTTACCCCTTGTCTTTGGGCAGATCGCATAAGGTGAAAGTTATTTTAGAATGGGTGTCAGTGTATCTTGAAACCTCAAATCAACACGAGCTGATGCTAGGGCATGTCCTCAATTCAATCGATATAGTGGATTCACTTTAAAACAGATACAGGGCGACTGGGATAAATTTTTCGTAGCCTTTGTGATAGCAGCAAGCAAAGGGAATTTATACCAGTCGCACATAACTATTAATGTATCGATTTATTTTAAACTGATTATAGGGATTTAAATGGGCTAACAGTGGTCAAATAATTGTAATTTTTAACGCGCCTTAAGATTGTCTTTTGGTTGGCAATGACAAAAAGGAATGCCAGCACAACTATTATTCGTTTGCTGAATCGGTACGGTTTTGCTGAAATGAGCATCACACTCAAGGAAGATGAGAGATGCTTAATGGATACGCACTATAACGTTACAGACGCTTTTACGATGGTGCATCCTGTGACCCTCACCAAAGGCAAAAATGCCAAAGTTTGGGACAGTTATGACCGCAGCTACATCGACTTCGTCGGCGGTATCGGGGTCTTAAATTTTGGTCATTGTCATCCTCATATCGTCTCTGCGATTATCAATCAAGCCCAATCACTTATTCATTACGCCTACAATGCGGCTGCCCATCAGCCGTATCAAACCTTTATGCCACGGCTTTGTGAGCTGATTCCAATCAGTGGCGAGCTATCAGGTATGTTGACTAACTGCGGCGCAGAAGCCACCGAAAATGCCATAAAAATTGCCCGCCTAAAGACAGGTCGTGTGGGTGTCATTGCTTTTGATGGTGGCTTTCATGGGCGCACGCTGGCTGCGGTCAATCTAAATGGTAAAGTCGAGCCTTATAAGCGGGGGCTTGGGCCTTTGGCAGGTGGCGTTTACCACATTCCTTTTCCCAGTCCAGATAATGAAGTGAGCGATCAGCAGGCTATCGATGCGCTTGAACGTCTATTTGCTGTAGAAACAGATGTCGATAATATCGGTGCCATCATCGTAGAGCCAGTACAAGGGGAGGGTGGTTTTCACTTAATGTCGCCCACGTTTGCTCAGTATCTGCGCCAGTTTTGTGATGAGCACGGCATTTTGCTTATTATGGATGAGATTCAATCGGGCTACGGTCGTACGGGAACACCATTTGCCTTTACACACTTAGGGATTGAGCCTGACATGATATTGCTAGGCAAAAGCATCGCAGGTGGGTTGCCGTTAGGCGCAGTGATAGGCAAAGCCAGCATAATGAATGGATTGCCTAAAGGTAGTCTAGGCGGCACTTATTCGAGTAATCCGGTCGCGTGTGCTGCTGCCAATGCGACGTTGGATATTATGCAAGAAGATGCAGTATGGGAGTCTGCCAGACATTATGCACACACCATTGAGCAGACGGTGAACCAATGGCAGCAAGAAGGTGTATCGCCTTGGTTATTTGGCCTTACGGGTATCGGTGCGATGCGCGGTATCGAGCTGCGACATCCTGAACATGATGTCGATCCAAGCGTGATGACGTATGTGTTAACGCAAGCGCGCGAGCGTGGTCTGCTGTTGATGCCTAGCGGTAAATATCGCCACATTATTCGCCTGCTACCGCCACTAACAATCGAGCCTGAAACCCTGCAAGCCGGTCTTAATGTTTTAAAAGAAGTGTTAAGTACGATTCCTGATAATAGGCTCTGATGAAATGGCAAAGATATAATTTAATGGCAACGACATAATTTTTTGTCGGACACGCTTAGGGCGTGTCATCAATTAGCACATGAATACATTTAGTGGTCTTAAAATGGCTGCAATTTTCCTCATTTTAAGTCTCACAATCTAAATGATGACACGCTCTAGTTAATAAGTTAAGAGTAACAAAAGTTTCTAAGATTTTAACAAGGATATCTATTTGTGAATCATACATTTATCAGCAGCGATGCTATTCGTCACGAGTTCTCTATGGCGATGTCAGCCATGTACCAAACCGAGGTTCCGCTATATGGTGACTTGCTAGATTTAGTCGCTGAGGTGAATACTGAGGTGCTAACCAAGCACTCTGATATTAAGGAGCAGTTGGAGCACACCGGAGAGATTGATAGACTCAGTATGGAGCGCCACGGGGCAATTAGATTGGGCACAGCGGACGAGCTTAGTATGATGCGCAGGTTCTTTTCTGTCATGGGTATGCACCCTGTTGGTTATTATGATTTAGCGCCTGCTGGCGTGCCCGTGCATTCTACGGCTTTTCGAGCCATTGACGCGCAAGCCTTAAATCAAAGTCCATTTCGAGTCTTCACTTCTTTATTGCGTCTAGACTTAATTGATGATGACGCACTACAACAAGAAGCATCAAAGGCATTAGCCAATCGCAATATCTTTACCGATACGGTCGTCAGCCTGATTGAGCGCTTTGAAAAGCAGGGCGGTTTGACCTCAGAGGAAGGTGAGCAGTTTATCAAAGAAGCTTTAGAGACCTTTCGCTGGCATGATAAAACGCCAGTCTCAAAAGAGCTATATCAGCGCTTATTAGCGCAGCACGGTCTCATTGCAGATGTCGTCGGCTTTAAAGGCCCACATATCAATCATTTAACCCCTAGAACACTAGATATAGATACTGTACAGCAAGGCATGCAGGCAAAAGGTATACCACCAAAAGCGATTATCGAAGGACCACCAAAACGGGAATGTCCGATTTTATTAAGACAGACGAGCTTTAAGGCATTAGAGGAAGCGGTTAGTTTTAAAAACTCAGAGGGCGAGTACGAGCAAGGATGCCATACTGCACGGTTTGGTGAGATTGAGCAGCGCGGTGTGGCATTAACGCCAAAAGGTAGAGCACTGTATGACAAGCTACTTAGTCAAGCACGCCATCAATTAGGAGCTACTCCAAATGAGGGTAATGCAACTCAATACAATCGAATTTTAGCCGAGGTATTTACCGCTTTCCCTGATGATTACCAGACGATGCATGACAAGGAGCTTGCTTATTTTTATTATCAACCAGTCGATAGTGCTGCGGATATCAACAGTGATATGTCTAATCTAGAAATGGTTAATTCAAGACAAGCAGTAAATGCTCTGATTAACCAAGGCGCTATCCGTATTGAGCCTATCGTCTATGAAGATTTTTTGCCAGTCAGTGCGGCTGGTATTTTTCAGTCCAATCTTCAGCAGGACAAGCAAAGCAACTATGATGGCAAATCAAACCAACAGGAGTTCGAGCAAGCCCTTGGTACCAATGTTTATGATGAGCTTGCTTTGTATGAAGATATACAGAATAGAAGCTTGGAAAAATGCCTAATTTCTTTAGGAAACGGTAGGTAAAAGACAAGAGCAGTCATCTTATTTATTCGCCATTCCAAAATGGAATGAGGGTAAGAAAATTATTATTTTGCAAGTTAAAGTATTGCAAGGTAGCTTAAAGGTCGACCAGAGAGATTATAAATTACTATACAAAGGATTGAATATGATTAAGCAATACATGTCAGCCATGGGTGTCAAAGAAGAACAATATCAACATGGCGATTTTGAAGTCAATACGCCTATCGATGGGACGGTTATCGGCAAGATAACCTTAGATAGTGTTGATGAGGTCAATAAGAAAATCAAAAACGCCCAAGCAGCATTTAAAGAATGGCGTGTCGTTCCTGCACCCAAGCGTGGCGAATTGATTCGTCTGCTGGGCGAAGTGCTGCGTGAGCATAAAGAGGACTTGGGCATGCTCGTATCATTCGAGGCTGGAAAAATCAAACAAGAAGGCCTAGGTGAAGTGCAAGAAATGATCGATATTTGCGACTTCGCAGTTGGCGTTTCACGTCAGCTATATGGCTTGACGATTGCCTCAGAGCGTCCAGGTCATCACATGCGTGAGACGTGGCATCCGCTTGGTGTCATCGGTGTCATCTCTGCATTCAATTTCCCTGTAGCGGTATGGTCTTGGAATACAGCGCTTGCCATTGTTTGTGGTAACCCTGTCATCTGGAAACCATCAGAAAAAGCCCCTTTGGTTGCTTTGGCGTGTCAGGCCATGTTCGAAAAAGCCTTGGCAAAGTTCGGTGACGCACCAGATCATTTGTCTCAAGTGATATTGGGTAAGACGGATATCGGTAATGCCTTGGTTGAAAACAAAGACATTGCCTTGGTCAGTGCGACTGGCAGTACACGCATGGGCAGAACTGTCGGGCCTAAAGTCGCTGAGCGTTTTGGTAAATGCTTGCTTGAGCTTGGTGGCAACAACGCGATGATTTTGGCACCGACTGCCGACTTAGACCTTGCGCTACGCGGCATTATATTCTCAGCGGTTGGTACAGCGGGTCAGCGTTGCACCACATTACGCCGCCTCTTCGTCCATGAGTCTGTCAAAGACGATATCTTGCCACGCATCAAATCAGCTTACGAAACCGTCAGCATTGGTCATCCTCTTGAAGACAATTTGGTCGGCCCACTGATTGATGAAGACAGCTTTAATAACATGCAATCGACCTTGAATAAGGCTCGTGAAGCGGGTGGGATAGTGACAGGCGGGGAACGCGTACTAGCAGATAAATACCCTGATGCCTATTATGTCACGCCTGCTATTGTCGAGTTTGATGAGCAAAACGACGTGGCTAGAAGTGAGACGTTTGCGCCTATTTTATATGTGATGACGTATAAAGACTTTGATGAGGCAATTGAGATGCAAAACGATGTTCCACAAGGACTATCGTCATGTATCTTTACCAATGACTTGCGTGAAGCGGAAACTTTCCTCAGTGATCGCGGTAGTGATTGCGGCATCGCTAACGTCAATATCGGCACTAGTGGCGCTGAAATCGGCGGTGCATTTGGTGGCGAAAAAGAAACAGGCGGTGGACGTGAGTCAGGGTCAGACGCATGGAAAGCTTATATGCGTCGCCAAACCAACACCATCAACTATTCAACAGAGCTACCACTTGCCCAAGGCATTAGTTTTGGTTGATATGAAGATGTTTGAACACTCAAGGTGATTGATTGTTCATATATAAATGGTTAAGCGCAGATGACTCATCATAAGTGGTCAAAAATAAGGTGTTCAGCGTGAACTGCCAAGCATATTTTATATATGCTTGGCACACCAAAAACTATAAGCAATCAAGGATTGGTTGTAATGACCATTGACGACTACTAAGGAAGGTAGAATTATCATGATCGATGACAAACCGCATGACCCCGCTGATGATGGCTACGGTCCGTCTTCTAGTTTCTTACTTGATATTGCCCCTCTCGTATTGACTGCCATGATTCTTATGGTGCAGTTTTTCATATTCAAAGACTTTACCCCGCACATTCCATTAGCCTGTGGCATCTTAATCACTGGCTTATTTATGAAGATGCGTGGTCGTGACTGGCAGGGTATGGAGGAGCGTTTTTTAAAAGTTATTAAAATCGGCTTGCCGGCGATGATCATTCTGATGGGCGTCGGTATGCTCATTGGTTCATGGATTATTGCAGGGACGGTGCCGACCATTCTTTACTATGGATTCAGTATTTTTTCTCCTTCCTCCTTTTTATTTTCAGTTTGTATTATTTGCGCCATTATTTCTGTTGCCACTGGTACCTCATGGGGTACAGTCGGTACGGTAGGGCTGGCGATGATGGGTATTGGTATGGGGCTTGGCATTCCAGCGCATTTTACAGGCGGTGCTATTGTCTCGGGTGCTTTTTTCGGGGACAAAATGTCGCCATTGTCAGATACCACTAACCTGACACCTGCGGCAGCAGGCGTGGAGCTTTGGGACCATATCAAAGGTATGCTACCGACCACTGTCCCAGCCATGGTTACTGCCTTAGCGCTCTATGCATGGATTGGCATGGGTTATGGCGATGACAGTATTGATTTATCTTCTATCCAAGCCCTACAAACCAATTTGGCTGACAATTATAATTTAAGTGTCATCACTTTATTACCTGCGCTTGTGGTCGTGATTGCCGCTGTGATGAAAATGCCAGCGATACCAACCGTTTTGGGCGGTGTTGTCGTGGCATCAGTTATTGCGTTTTTTATGCAAGGCGTTGGGGTCAGTGCTATTTTTAACGTATTACAAAACGGCTTTGTTAGTGAAACGGGTTTTGAAGTGGTTGATAAATTGCTATCAAAAGGCGGCGTCATGTCAATGACATGGGTCATTACCTTGACCATCTTTGCACTCGCTTTTGTCGGTTCGCTTGAACACTACGGCACCTTAAAAGCCATCATGGCAAAAATAGATAAGGCAGTAAAATCGCGTATCGGCTTGATTTTGACGACTTATGCCAGCGTCCTTGGTGTCGGTACTTTAATCGGTGACGTTTATACGACCTTGGTGCTGCCAGGGCGTTTATTAAAAGACAAATATAAAGAAATGGGCTATAAGCGCACGACACTCACGCGCTCTATTGAAGACAGTGGCACGCTATTATCACCGCTGATTCCTTGGAACATGGGCGGTAGCTTTGTTGCTGCGACCCTTGGTATAGCGACATTGACTTATGCGCCTTTTGCTTTTGCCTGCTGGTTGTCGCCTTTGTTTGGCTTGTTATGGGCGTTCCTTGATAAATTTATACCGCGTGAAGAGCCTTCGGTAGAAAAGCTCGACACGGCTACCTCAACGTCAATTAGTGACGTGTGACACAAGGGAGTGTGAGATGTTACAAGAGCAATGTTTATGGAACATGACTGCCCCCAATATTGAGTCCTATAGTCAGATGAGTAGCGACACTCAAGCGACCATTTGTATCATTGGTGGTGGTTATACAGGATTATCTGCTGCGATTCATTTGGCCGAAAAAGGCGTCAAGGTTATCTTACTTGAGAGCCAAACGATTGGTAGTGGCGGTTCAGGGAAAAGCGTTGGGCTGGTCAATGCAGGGACATGGGCACGCCCTGATGACTTAAATATTGCGCTAGGTGAAGCGGCTGGAGAGCGTCTCACAGAAGCGCTCGGACAAGCACCAAGCTTAGTATTTGACCTAATCAAACGTTATAATATCGACGCACAAGCCACCCAAGCCGGTAATATCCATATGGCACATAATGCCAAAGGCGAAGTCGATGTCGATATCAGATACGAGCAGCTAAGCCGTCGCGGTGCGAATGTTGAGGTGTTAACCGGCAGTAAATGCCATGAATATTGCGGCACCAAAAGTATCAATAAAGCACTACTAGATCATCGTGCAGGCACTATCAATCCGCTGGCTTATGTCAGAGGACTCGCAAAAGTCGCGACCAGTCTCGGCGTAATCATCTACGAGCATTCCGCTGTCGAGGCGTTGGAGAAAGTAGACGGTCATTGGTACACAAGAACTCCCAAAGCTCGGGTCAAGTCTGAGCGCGTCATCATTGCGACCAATGCCTACACTGAAGGCGAATGGACAGAAATTGCTAAGACTTTTTATCTCGTCGCTTATTATCAGATCGCTTCTGAGCCGCTCAGTGGAGCAGTAGCAGATCGTATTTTACCGTACAAAACAGGGGCATGGGATACGCGCTTGGCATTATCGAGTTTTCGCCGTGATAAGGATGATCGCTTGTTATTGGGAACGGTGGGTGGCAGGCAACTTAAACCAAAATCCTTCTATCAGTCATGGGCGAACGCTGTGCAAAAGAGCTATTATCCTGATTTGCCAGCATTCAATTGGCAATATGAATGGTGCGGCAATTTTGGCTTTACGCAAGACCATATCTTCCGCGTTTTGGAACCTGACGAAGGATTATTGACAGCGACTGCCTACAATGGACGTGGCATTACCACTGGTACGCTAATGGGCAAGTGCTTTGCGGATTATATCTTGACTGGAGACAGAGCCAGTATTCCGTTGCCATTTAAAACCTTGGAAGAGTCAAAGATAGCATTGGGTGCGATGAAATCTGGATTTACTGAGGTAGGGCTGACGCTCTATCATGCAGGGCAATGTCTAAAAATCATTAGATAGTTTTTTGGCTACAGTAGGAAGATATAGGGTGAGTATTGACAACAGTAAAGGTGTTAAAAAAGAGGAACAATATCTGTATTTATCTTTCAGCAGCTGATGTGCTATCATCGCTAGCTGATCTATCGTGGGTTTAACAGCTTTGTATCGTCGTCCGTTATTATAATTAATGGTGGCATACGAACCTTGCAACTTCCAGCACGATATAAAACAATTCTGGTAAAGCGCATGAGCCTGTACTCCGACATCCTCATTTGTGCCTAATTTTATTTGCCTATATGGGCTCGTTTTATACTTTTTCGTCGGAGTTACAGGAGTCTAAGGTGTCCAATTTTACAAGCCACGCTACCAATCAATCCAAATATACCCGTCGTTATCACCCGCGCCACCCTCTCGCGCAATATGCAGTCAATCAAATAGACACGCTTGAGCTGCGTTCGCAAGCCATCATCAAAGCCATGGGGTATCCTCTCAAACACACGATACCTGCTTGTGATCGCTTGCGTCATGTATTGTCGAATAAGTATCTGGGGCTTGATGGTAGTTACATAGATAAATACTTTACTGCCGATGAATTCTTAGCAAAGTTGTTTAACATACTTGAGATACCGTACCAGCCATTTGCAGAAGATATCGCTCAGATTAAGCATGACTTAGCGCATTATTCCAATTCTTTACCCGAATATAGCTTACGAGCCGATGTGAATTTTACGTTTACTGCGGGCGCAAATTGGATGTCTCGTGATGGTGCTTCTCGGTTGGCTCAAGTGCAGTTACCAGAGGGATTTGCCAAACTGAGCGAGAGCGAGCGTGCATCGATAGTGAAAAAAGGTATCCGTGAGCATTATCAGTATTATGAAGGCAATCTACCTTATGACGGCATCATCCAAGGCTACCGTTTGACGGTTGAGCACAATAATGAAGTGGTTAACAGAATAGCGTATGGATTGCCAAAATCGAGTAGTGTTTGAGAGTCTCGATGACACCATAGGTCTAAAAATCGGCGTAAATAAGCTTTTAAACAGAGCAAAGCCTCACTTGATAGTGAGGCTTTTTCGTTTTTGCAAATTATCTAAGCTTATTTATGCTTCAGGCTTAGATATGGCTCGCCATAAAATGACGAACAGCGCATCAAATTCTTTATTTATCGGGGCATTTGTCTGCCGCATGATGTGCATCAAACCCAAACGGCTGATAAAACCCATAAACACATCGAACAGAATATATAGCGGCACGGTGTCGTTCAATACACCACGTTTCTGACCGTCTTCTAGTACCTCCAAAAAAGCCCCAATCAGCTCCTTATTCTCATAGATAGCAATGTGACGAATGCGTGATACCGATACCGATGACAGCACCATAACCGCATCAGGATGCGAGTCTACGAAGTCAAAACATACCCATAGCGTCTTACGCAGGCGATCTTGCACGCTGTCAATGCCTTGCAAATGATCCATGATGCGTGCCGCCAGTCTACCGAGTACGATATCCATCACCGTGTTGAATAGTGTTTGCTTGTCCCCGAAGTATTTATAGAGGGTTTGCAATGAGACGTTGGCAGTCTTCGCAATTTGCACCATCGTCACTTCGTTAGCATCAAAACCTGCAAACACTTTACGAACCGCTTTTTCAATTTTTTCTAAAGTCGCAGGGCGCATATCTGATAAAGGTGCCAGTGCTCGGCTCTCAGTCATGTTAGGCATCTGATTCGTGGATTGCATGCTTTATCATTCCTTTAGGATAGAGGGTTTTAGACAGTTCGATAGCCACTTATTTGATCGTTTGATACGCTAAAATTTTATTAGGTAATATGAATTACCATTGTTTTTTGATAGGTTGCGTATTGTCTTTCACTATCTTAGTATGAGACTTGAATCTCAATAAATACAAAGAATTTTTAGATTATACCAAACGGTAATTTACATTACCATAAGTGATATATTTATGCTCAATAGCATTTTATATTAACCGATAGCAACTTCCCATCGTCAAGGATAGACAACATGAGTATTGAAAAATTTACCCCAAACTGGATGACCGAAGAGCACGAAATGGTCTATGACAGCGCGCTTAAAATGTTCAAAGGTTGGGAGCCAAAGGATGAACAATGGCGCAAAAATGGCATGATAGACCGTGCCGCGTGGGAAGAGGCAGGTGAAAACGGTTTCTTATGTGTCTCTATACCTGAAGAGTATGGCGGCGGCGGCGGTGATTTCGGTCATGAAGCGGCGCTGTTATACGCACAAGCGGAAGCCAATCAATCAGGGTTCGGTGGCATGGTACATTCAGGGATTGTCGCTCCCTATATTTTGAGTCATGGCACAGAAGCGCAAAAACAAGAATGGCTGCCTAAGATGGCGACAGGCGAGTATGTGGCTGCGATTGCCATGACCGAACCTGGTACTGGCTCAGATCTACAAAACATCAAAACCTATGCGGTAAAAGATGGCGATGATTATATTATCAATGGCTCAAAAACCTTTATTACCAACGGTCAGCATGCCAACCTGATTTTGCTCGCGTGCAAAACCGATCGGGAAAAAGGCGCGCAAGGCGTCTCGCTTATCGTGGTAGAAACGGACAAGGTAGAAGGGTTTGAACGTGGTCGTAACCTCGACAAGATTGGTCTGACCTCACAAGATACGTCGGAATTATTCTTTAGTAATGTGCGTGTGCCGCAAAAAAATCTGTTGGGCACTGCCGAAGGCATGGGCTTTATTCAAATGATGCAAGAGCTGCCACGCGAGCGTTTAATCATTGCCTTAACGGGCGTTGGTGCGATGAAGCTGGCGATCAATTTGACGCTAGATTATGTCAAAGGTCGGGAAGCGTTTGGCAAACCGATTTGGAAGTTTCAAAATACGCGCTTTAAAATGGCAGAATGCTACGCCGATTATCTCGCTGCCAGCACTATGTGCGATGCCGCTGTTGATGCCATGTTAGAAGGCAAATTGACAGTACCGCAGGCATCATTGATTAAATACTGGGTGACAGAAAAGCAGTGTGATGTGATCGACGAATGCGTCCAGTTGTTTGGCGGTTATGGTTATATGACAGAGTACCCAATCGCTCGCCTCTATGCCGATGCCCGCGTACAGAAAATCTACGGCGGCACCAATGAAATCATGAAAGAGCTGGCGTCACGCTTTATGTAAGTGGCTGATCTACTTATTTATTCTGATTACTGGTTCTACTTATTGATTTTAACATGGCGATTAGATTGCCATCATTGCTATTTATTTAAAAAAGAAAAAAAGGGATTTTTATGACTGAGACTGCTTACATTTATGATGCTATCCGTACTCCGCGCGGCAAAGGTAAAAAGGATGGCTCCTTATATCAGGCGTCACCAATTTGGCTGACCCGTACTCTATTAAAAGAGATGCAACAGCGGCATCATTTGGACACCAGTTTGGTTGATGATGTGGTGCTTGGTTGTGTGACACCCGTTGGTGAGCAGGGTTCTGATATTGCCCGTATTGCCGTCATTGATGCTGGCTGGGCGCAAAGTGTGGCGGGCGTTACTTTGTCTCGGTTTTGTGCGTCAGGTCTGGAGTCTATCAATCTCGCTGCCGCCAAGGTCATGTCAGGTATGGAAGATATGGTCGTTGCAGGCGGCGTAGAGTCGATGAGCCGCGTACCGATGGGCTCTGACGGCGGTGCATGGTATATGGATCCACGCGTTAACGAAGCGACGCATTTTGTCCCGCAAGGCGTTGGTGCAGATACCATCGCGACGCTGAAAGGCTTTAGTCGTACCGATGTCGATGCCTTTGCTAGCGAATCGCATCGCCGCGCTGCGAATGCGTGGGAGCAGGGCTATTATGATAAATCGGTCGTTCCTGTCACTGATATCAATGGCATGACATTATTGGATAAAGACGAAACCATCCGTCCCAATACCAATGTCGAGACCTTAGCAGGTCTCAATCCTTCCTTTATTATGCCGGGCAAGATGGGCTTTGATAGCGTGATCTTGGACAGGTATACCACTATTGAAAAAGTGAATCACGTGCATCATGCGGGTAACTCGTCAGGCATCGTCGATGGCGCGGCAATTTGCTTAGTCGGTAGCGCTGCTGCTGGTAAAAAAGCCGGTCTCAAACCCCGTGCCAAAATCACGATGGCTTCAGTTGTTGGTTCGGAACCCGCCATTATGCTGACAGGGCCAACTCCTGCTTGCCAAAAAGTGCTCAAAAAAGCGGGTATGCAAGCTTCAGATATAGACCTATGGGAAATCAACGAAGCTTTTGCTGCTGTGCCACTCAATACTGCTGATGACTTCGGCATCTCGCTTGATATCGTCAACGTCAATGGTGGCGCAATCGCTATGGGTCATCCTCTTGGTGCCACGGGCGCGATGCTCATGACTACTGTCCTTGACGAATTAGAACGTCGCGACCTAAAAACGGCCATGATTACACTCTGTGTCGGTGGTGGCATGGGCATTGCGACTATTATTGAGCGCGTATAGCACTAATAGATAATGCTAATAAATAGCGTTAATGGATAGAGCTAAGAGATTTTTAGTGATTTATATCGACATAAAATAATATAAGAAGGACTTAACATGAGCATAAACAGCGTAGATGCCATCAATGCATTGAATAACTTTTCTGCCGAATCTGATAATGGCATTATCATCGTCACGATTGACCAAAGCAGTCGCAAAATGAATGTCATCGGCGATGGTTTTACCGATACTTTTGCGGTGATGACAGACAGTTTTATTAACGATGCGTCCGCCAAAGGTTTGATTCTGACCTCTGGTAAAGAAACCTTTGTCGTCGGTGCTGATATTGACCAATTGGCCAGTATTAAAACCGCTGAACAAGCCTTTGATTTGGTAGAGGAATTAAAAGGCAGCTTACGCAAACTTGAGACTTCGGAAAAACCTGTCGTCGCTGCCATGACTGGAACAGCATTAGGAGGTGGTTTGGAGTTAGCATTGGCGTGTCATTATCGTATCGCGATTGATTCGCCTAAAACCAAGCTGGGTCTACCTGAAGTCAAATTGGGCTTGCTGCCGGGTGGCGGTGGTACTCAGCGTTTACCGCGATTGGTCGGTATTCAATCAGCTTTGGAGCTGATGACCCAAGGTAAAGAGCTGCGTCCAGCTGCTGCTAAAGACATGGGTTTAATCGATGCCACTGCCACTGACAAAGCAGATATGCTCAAGCAGGCGACAGACTGGATAAAAGCCAATCCTACAGCGCAGCAACCGTGGGATAAGAAAGGCTTTAAAATCCCCGGCGGTGACAGTAAACATCCCAAAGTCGTACCCATATTTTCTATCGCGCCTGCCATGGCCAATCAAAAATCACACGGCAACTATCCTGCGATTACCCATATCATGTCTTGCGTGTTCGAAGGCTGTTTAGTGGATATCGATACGGGACTTGAGCTTGAGTCCCGTTACTTCGCTGCTTGTGTGCTGTCTGCTGAATCTAGAAATATGATTAACACGCTATGGACGCAGCTAAACAGCATCAAAAAAGGTCAGTCGCGTCCTGATGGCTTTGAGCGTTATAAAACTAAGAAGGTTGGCATTTTAGGTGCTGGCATGATGGGTGCAGGTATCGCTTATGTCTCAGCCAAAGCAGGCATAGAAGTGGTACTTTTAGATACCGAAATGGCAGGCGCTGAAAAAGGCAAAGCCTATTCTGCCACCATTTTGGATAAAGCCATTAGCCGTAAACGCTCAACAGAAGAGAAGAAGCAAGCGTTACTCAATCGCATCAAGCCGACAGTGTCTTATGATGATTTGGCAGACTGCGATCTGATTATCGAAGCCGTCTTTGAAAACCGTGAGATTAAAGCCAAGTGTACTGAGCAGTCTGAGGCGGTGATTACTAACACTGCTGTCTATGCGTCTAATACGTCAACATTGCCTATCACTGGATTGGCAAAAGCCAGCACGCGTCCCAATCAATTTATCGGTCTGCATTTCTTCTCGCCAGTCGACAAGATGCCGTTGGTTGAGATTATCATGGGCGAGCAAACTGACGACGCCACTTTAGCAAAAGCGTTTGATTATGTCGTTCAAATTGGTAAGACACCCATCGTTGTTAATGACAGTCGCGGTTTTTATACGTCGCGCGTATTTGGTACCTATGTGTCAGAAGGTATTGCAATGTTAGGAGAGGGCGTCCATCCGCGCAGTATCGAGGTCGCTGGCATGAAAACAGGTATGCCCATGCCGCCACTGGCATTGCAAGATGAGGTGTCATTAAGTCTGGCTTTGCACGTGAGTGAACAGCAGCAGCTGGATATGCAAGTTGAAGGCAAACCTATCACTGTGCGTCCCTCGTACGAGATACTCAAAACGCTGGTCAATGAGCATGACCGAGAAGGAAAAAAGAACGGCAAAGGTTTTTATGACTATAAAGAAAACGGTGACAAAAAACTATGGCCTGAGTTGACCAATCTTTTTCCCACCAAGAATGAGCAGCCAACTCAGCAGGATATGATTGATCGTTTAATGTTTATTCAAGCCAACGAATCTGCTAAATGCTATCAAGAAAACGTCGTGCGCTCTGTCGCTGATACCAATATCGGCTCAATCTTTGGTTGGGGGTTTGCACCACATCAAGGCGGCACTCTGCAATTTATTAATTCGATGGGTCTAGAGACATTCATTGCACGCAGCCATGAGCTTGCTAGCAAATACGGTGAGCGTTTTGAACCTGCGCAGATTCTTGTGGATATGGCCAAAAAAGGCGAGGAGTTTGTAGATGGCTAATACAATAGCGCATTCTATGGCAGATTGTTTACAGGGGTTGCGAGTGGTCGATTTGACTCGTAACTTGCCAGGGCCTTTTGCTACGCGATTGCTTGCCGATTTGGGCGCAGAAATCATTAAGATTGAGCCCAAAAATGGTGATCCTGCCAGAGCCTTTGGCGAATTGTTTAAAGCATTAAACCATGGTAAAACCACTGAGAAACACGACTTTCGTGATCCCAAAGGTATTGACGCTATCAAAGCGCATCTCAAAGATGCCGATGTGATGTTAGACAGCTTTCGCCCTGACGTGTTAGAGGGCATGGGTTTAGATGCCAAAACATTGCATGCGATTAATCCTCAGCTGGTGATGGTATCGATCACTGGTTATGGCGTGGCGGGTGGCAGTACAGTAGATAAAGCGATCACTCATGACTGGGCTAATAAAGCCGGTCACGATATCAATTTTATGGCGATGAGCGGTGTGCTTGATCAGCTAAAGACTGCCACTGGCGAGCAGGCGATGCCTAACGTGCAATTCGCAGATTTGGCAGGTGGCAGTGATACCGCTGTGATTGCCTTGCTCGCTGCTGTATTCGCCGCCCAGCGTACCGGCAAAGGTCGTCATATTGCCGTCAGTATGACGCACAGCTTGTATCAGCATCTGGTCATGCCAAAGGCAACGGGAGCGCTGGTGAAAAGCTTCTCAGGACAAAAACCAGCACCGCAGCATGATTTTTTGGGTGGTTTATTGCCCTGCTATCGATTGTACAAAACAGCAGACGAGCGTCATATGGCCGTTGGCTCGCTAGAGCTAAAATTTTGGCAAGGATTGTGTGAAGTATTAGATTTGCCTGCGCTCAAAAATAGCCATTGGCAACTTGGCGTTATGCCTAACACTTCTGAAAGCCAAGCGGCGGCTAAGACGGTAAGCGATAAATTTGCCAGTCAAACACTTGAGCATTGGCAACAAACTTTTGCGTCAGCAGATGTCTGCGTGACCCCAGTATTGACCTTAGAAGAAGCCCAAGCGCATCCCTTATTTGCACATCAAGATGAGCATGGTGCTACATCCGGCTGGCAGTAAGAGAGGATATTAATGTTATAGCCAATAGATAGCGCTCTCCAAAAAATTAATGACCAATGACCAAGGAAGGTTATGATGAAAAAAATTTGGATAGATCACTATCCGAAAGGCGTCGTGTCTGATGTCTCAGCGACAAACCAGTCATTACTAGAACTGTTTGAATGCTCTTTTGCGAAATTTTCTCAACAGGAATTTATCACCAACATGGGTGTCACTTATACCTATGCACAGGTTGATGAAACCTCTAAAGCTATTGCTGCTTGGATTCAAGGACTTAATCTTGAAAAAGGATCGGTGATAGCTATTATGATGCCGAACGTCAATCAATATCTGCCCATCGTCATCGGTGTACTACGGGCAGGAATGGTCATTACCCTCGTTAATCCTTTGTATACGGCGCGTGAGTTGAGGCATCAACTGAACGATTCTGACTGTAAAGCGATATTTATTTTGACCCCATTTTGTTTAACGCTCGAAAAAATTGTCCATGACACGGGTGTAAAAACCATTGTCTATAGCGATATCGGGGATATGCTGGGCACTGTCAAAGGCAAAATCGTCGATTTGGCTGCCAAGTATATTAAAAAAGCAGTCCCGCTACACTCACTTAAATCTAATGCTCAGTATCAAGTACAAAGCTATAAATCTGTCCTAAAAAAGGGTAGAAATATGAGCTATACCCGACCTGACGCGGATACTAAAGACATGGCGCTGTTAACGTATACAGGTGGCACGACAGGCAAAGCTAAAGGTATTATCGTCAGTCATCACAACATAGAGATTGCAACCTCGCAGTTTGAGGCATGGTTTCAGCCTGTGTACGCTGATGTGGACGATGATAAGCAAATGAATACCATTGTTGCTTTGCCGCTTTATCATATCTTTGCTTTTGTGGTTGCTATGCTAGGTTTCAGAGTGGGGCAGCATCTGACGCTCATTACCAATCCGCGTGATATTGATGGTTTTATAAAAACTTTAAATTCGCGGCCATTCCATCTTTTACCAGCAGTAAATACGCTATATCAGGCCTTGATGGCACATCCGCAGTTTAAAACGATTGACTTTTCTGAGTTAAAACTCTCTTTGGCTGGGGGCATGGCAGCGACGCCAGAAACCGCCAAAAAATGGCTCGACTCAACCGGTCATCCCATTTTAGAAGGTTGGGGGATGTCAGAAACCATTGGCGTGGGCACGGCCAATCCCTTTACCAACAAAGCGTTCAACGGCAGCATCGGCATGCCGCTACCTGGTGTAGATATTAATATTCGTGATGAGGATGAGACAGTTTTAGAAGTCGGTAAGGTTGGGGAAATATGTATTAAGGGTGACAATGTTATCGCAAGCTACCACAATATCGACAATACTGGGTTCTTCACCGCTGACGGCTATCTGAAGACCGGTGACATCGGGTCTATGGACGAGAAGGGCTACGTAAAAATCTATGATCGCAAAAAAGACATGATTATCGTCAGTGGCTTTAATGTCTATCCTAATGAAGTGGAAAACGTGATCGAGCGACATCCTAAAGTAGCTGAATGTTCCGTCGTTGGTGTGGATGATGAGTTACAGGGACAGTCGGTCAAAGTCTTTATCGTTAAAGCTGATACCAGTCTAACAAAGGATGAAATCATGCAGTTCTGTAAAGAAGATCTGACGGGGTACAAACGTCCCAGACAGATCGAATTTATTGATGAATTACCCAAGTCGACAGTCGGTAAGATATTGCGTCATGAGCTCAGAAAATCGGCTAACAAAACATGATTAGCGAATGGCTTATCACGTTTATCAACACTCATCACTGATGCTTTATCCAACACTTTTCCTAAACGTCAGATATTCAGCGCTGATAGCGTCGGCATCTTCGATTTGTGGATAATGTCCCAATGCTGACATTTCTGTGGTATTGGCATTGGGAATCAATTCATGATAACGATGAATCATATGTTGACCTGAGATAGGGTCTTTGGCACCTGCGATCAGTTTAACCGGTACATTGCTATTGATAATCGCGCCTACCCAGCGTTCACGGTATTGTTGACGTTGAGGGATATAGTCAATCAACTTGTGCATCACTGCTAAACCATTATTGTGCGTTAACAGCTGCCATAATGTGTCGATGACTTCAGGGGTTGGCGGTGTTGCAGGTCCAAATATGTGTTGCAAATTGTCCGCGAATCTTTGCTTGTTAATAAATTTGGATAGCAGAGGCCCTAATGGCGACAACAACAGTTTTTGAATCAGAATGGGTTTGTGAGTTTCAGGAAATAAGCCACCATTTAAGAAACAAACACTGGCAATGTGCCTGCCGCTGCTATCACTACTGTCATCAACTTGTCTCGCCAATAATTCTTGTGCAACCGTATCGCCATAATCATGCGCCAAAATATGATAGTCCTTGACCCCAAGACGCTGCAAAACAGTCTCAAAAATATCGGCTTGCTCACTGATTAAGTAGCGCACGTTTTTGGGTTTATCAGACAAGCCAAACCCCAACATATCCAGAGTAATCACATAATAGTACTCAGTGAGCTTATCCCACATACCTTCCCAGTCCCAACTGGCGCTAGGGTAGCCATGAATCAACAGTAAGGCTGGCGTGTCTTTATCTCCACCCTGACGGGTAAAAATCTGCTGACCGTTAATAGATTCAAGTTGTCCCTGCTGTTGCCATTCGCTCAGTGTTATCATCGAAGGTTACTCCTCAAATGACGGGTCAGTGCGGCGGAGTTTTCTTAATAAGGCGGGCCACGCAATGTCACCATTGGCCTCCTTAGTCACTTGCTTGGATGCCGCTTGGATACCAGCCAATATTTGCGGTGATATCAAGGTTAATTCACTGCCACCGCTTTGTGCCTTGATCTGAACCTCGCAGGCTCTTTGCATGATGTACATATATAAAAAAGCATCCGCCACGCTGCTGGCACAAGTGAGTAAGCCATGATTACGTAAAATCATAAAATTGGCCTCGCCAAGGTCAGCGACCAAACGTACTTTTTCTTCAGGGTTTAAGGCGACACCTTCGTAATCGTGATATGCCAAGTTAGATAATGGAAATAAGGATTGCTGTGAAATAGGCAGTAAACCCTGCTGCTGAGTAGACACGGCGACACCATCGCTGGTATGCAGATGAATCACGCAGTGGGCATCGTTACGGGCTTCATGGACGGCGCTATGAATGGTAAATCCGGCAGGATTGATATCGAATGCTGATGAAGACACTTTTTCACCAGCTTGATTGACTTTGACCAGATTAGAGGCAGTAATCTCTTCGAACAATAAACCATAAGGGTTAATTAAAAATTCATCTTCAGTATCTGGTACGCGTGCCGAAATATGAGTAAAAACCAAATCATCCCAACCGTACGAGGCAATCAATCGATAACAAGCCGCCAGATTGACTCGCATTTGCCATTCTTGTTCGGTTACATGGTCTTTTACATTCGGCGTTGAATTATTGTTCATTAGGTCATCCTTGACTGTTTTGAAGGCGATGAATACATCATTTTTTTCGTAAAGTTTCCTTGAATCTATATCCTAAAATAAATAAAAGCAATTGAATTCTGTATTCAAGATGCCTGAGAATCGCTGATGACATGTTTAAAACAGATATAGTCAGTGAAAAGTAATATCGATACATTACACACTGCTGATATTAGTTTTTCTTGCTTGCTTGCTTGCTTGCTTGCTTGCTGTGCCTGTGCAGACAGAGGCTACAAAAAATTGATATCAGCCGTATCGTAGCGTTTTGGGGTATTTTGACTATATTTGAACGTAATAGGTTTCATTTAGTTTTTTAGCTTGATAGAGAGATGAAACGTTTGTCTCCTATCATTGAGGATTAGTGTTCGCATTGTTATCATATGCAGGTGAAAGATATTTTTCATACTATTTATCGTGGAAGGCGACAAGTAGTTTATCGTGGAAGGCGACAAGTAGTAAGATAATAGTCTTCCAAATCTGAGCACATTGACCTCAATTCAACTGCGAAAAACATCCATGACTTCTTCACTGCATCGCCTATACTCTTTTCGTCGCTGTCCTTATGCCATGCGCGCTCGACTCGGTATCTTATTTGCTGAGTTGCAGGTAGAGCTGCGAGAGATAGCTCTGAAAAATAAACCATCTCAAATGCTGGCTATTAGTCCGAAAGGCACCGTCCCTGTTTTGCAGCTTGCTGATGGTGTGGTGATTGAAGAGAGTCGCGACATAATGGTGTGGGCGCTTGAGCAGACAGATCCGCAAGGGTTACTCAATGCAGCGGTCTTGCATCAAAGCCATACTCTGCTCGATCAAAACGACAATGAGTTTAAGCATTGGCTGGATCGCTATAAATATGCTGACCGTCATATTGAGATGACCCAGACAGAGTATCGACAACGAGGTGAAGAGTTTTTACAAGTTTTAGAGGAGCTTTTGACCAAAAATTCATATTTATTGGGGGATAGCCCGACCATTGCCGATATTGGTATCATGCCTTTTGTCCGCCAATTTGCCCATGTGGATCGCGATGTCTTTTATAGCTTACCTTACCCGAATCTGCAGCGATGGCTACAACACTGGCTTCAGCAGCCACTTTTTTTGCAAGCCATGACCAAGTTTCCCCTTTGGCAAGAAGAGAGTGATATAGTGGTCTTTCCTTCTTGATACCAAGAGCATAAAACTTCTGGTTTTCTTAACATATAGCTTCTTATAGCAATAAGTTTTTAGACGATACCTGTTCATTGACTCTCTCTAATAGATTCACAAAGGCTCGCGATGATTTGTGCAAGAGGTTTCATGACTGGAAGTCTTTGTGGGGCGATACGGCTCTACAAAGACTTTTTCTTTTGAAAAATGATAAAGAAAATGTAAAAAGCTGACACAGAATAATAAAAGCCGATTGTTGCTGAATGAGTAAGAATACAAAGCAATAATGCGGTAACCTTAGGGTTATGGACGACGTTCGAATTTATATACAAATGGAGTTGTAAAATGAAAGGAATTACACGTTTTTCGAACAGTTTGATGGAGAGGTATTTACCGGATCCGTTTTTGTTTGTCATTATCTTAACTGTCGTCATTTTTGGTATGGGCTTAGGGCTGACTGATTCTTCGCCTGTACAGATGGTGGCATATTGGGGTGAAGGGTTCTGGGCGTTACTCGCGTTTTCAATGCAAATGGTGCTGGTGCTCGTCACTGGTTTTGTCTTGGCAAGCAGCCCGATATTTAAACAAGGGCTGGGCAAGCTCGCTGGTTTTGCACGGTCGCCAGGTAGTGCGATTATTTGGGTAACCTTAGTTTCTCTGGCAGCGAGCTGGATCAACTGGGGATTTGGGTTAGTCATCGGTGCGTTATTCGCCAAAGAGTTGGCAAAGCGTGTTGAACATGTTGATTACCGTTTATTGATTGCCAGTGCTTATTCAGGATTTATCATTTGGCACGCTGGATTCTCTGGCTCGATTCCTCTATCGATTGCCACAGAAGGCCATCCTTTCGTTGACAAAATTGGTATTATTCCGACGACTGCGACTATCTTTGCGGGTTATAACTTAATTATCGTTGCTGCGCTGGTTATTATTGTCCCGTTATTAAACCGTTTAATGATGCCAAAAAGAGAAGATACCGTTACCGTAAATCCAGAGGTTTTGGCTGATCCCGTCATTGAAAATCTTCCGGCAAAATCGGATATGACACCAGCAGAGCGTTTAGAAAACAGTTGGATTTTATCGATGGTCATAGGCGCATTGGGGCTTGCCTTTATCGTCTATTATTTTGTACAAAATGGCTTTGCGTTAACGCTCGACTTGGTCAACTTTATGTTCTTGTTCCTTGGTATCATATTTCACGGAACGCCTCGCAAGTATTTGATTGCCGTTCAAGAAGCGGTCAAAGGCGCAGGGGCTATCATCGTTCAGTTTCCGTTTTATGCAGGTATTATGGGCATGATGACGGCATCTGGTTTGGCAGCCGTTATGTCAGAAGCGTTCGTTAGCGTTTCGACAGCAGACACACTGCCACTTTTTGCATTCTTGAGTGCTGGATTGGTCAACTTTTTCGTCCCTTCGGGTGGTGGACAATGGGCAGTGCAAGCGCCAATTATGCTGGAAGCTGCGGAAATGCTTGGCAGTGACCCCGCGAAAGTTGCCATGGCCGTCGCATGGGGCGATGCTTGGACAAACATGATTCAGCCATTTTGGGCGTTGCCTGCACTGGCAATCGCTGGACTAAAAGCCAAAGATATCATGGGCTTTTGTGTCATTGTTTTGGTCGTCAGTGGCGTTGTGATTGGGTTAGGGTTGTTGTTTTTATAATTAAAAAATAGCCTTAGCGTGACAGCTTAACGTTTAGACCTTGCCTGATTGATGGGCAAGGTCTTTTTTTATAAAAATAATTCAAGTGGTATATCTATCGCTGCCTATCTAAAATTGTCCAAATAAGCGACAATACCCGCATACATTCTAAGCATATATTGAGAGGTTTATATGCCCTTAGAAGCGCATATAGAAACATATGTCGAAACGCATATTATTTTTTAATAGTAGACATCTATTACTGCTAACCCAAATAAAAAGGCAATCCTAAATGACCAATAGTAACCCGTATGATTTTGCACCTTTACAGCCCACAGGTAGAAACGAGACTGATACTGCCAATACCTATGCGCCTGAAGATATGATTAAAATATACGAGCAGCAGTTTTTGATCCCAGTACCTGAAGAAAAGCTAACTGAGTTTTTACCTGCGTTAAAAAGGTTTTATGACATCGATAATAATACGCTGGATGTCAGTGCTATTATTTTCGACGCAATCGCAGACTCCTCTATCATTTATAATCATAAAATTAAAGTAGGCGACTATCAAATACTGGGCGGATTGGTAGAGGAAGCGATTGAGTATGATGAAGACAATAAAAATGATGAAGGTGTCGAAGACAAAGAAATCCAAGCCTATACTTTAGAGTGTCAGCGTACTTTTTTTATTAATGATATAGAGATACTTTATCATTTTAATTTATTTATTTATGGCGATGGTTATTCTACTTTAACCAAAAAAGACACCGTACTAGAAAAAATGTATTGGTTTGTTAGAGGTAGATTCGAAGAGGATTTATTGGATGACTCTGAAGACAATGACAGTTTAGACTCTATTAATAAGCAGCTAGCCAGCTTGGGTATTCGAGAAATGGATTTGACGACCATAGATGAGATCGTAAGCTATGTAGAAGACAGCATCATAGATGATGCCATGGTGGACGAGCTTAATAAATTATTGGATAATGCGGAATAGTAGTAAAGGTTAGGCATGAGATAAGCAGATTGGTTCGATAGATTCATGTCTTTAGCTTTCGAACGCCCGTTAAAGAAAGTCAATGCTATATAGTCAGTCCAAAATAAAAAAGGTACAATACTTTTAAACCAAGCAAAGTGAAATATAAAAGATGACCTACTCAGCAGATTTTCGAGCACAAGTTATCAAAAACATTAAGCAAAAAGACATGAGCATCCGTCAGGCCTGTACTTTTTACAATATTAGCAAGAGTACCCTACAGCGCTGGCTTATAGACCCGAGCATCCAAACGACTAGAGTTAAAACGCCAAGCAGTATACCTAATGAAGCCCTTCTAAAAGACGTTAATCAATACCCAGATGACTATTTGTATGAGCGAGCTCGTCGTTTAAACTGTAGTAAATCAGGTATTGGCTATGCCTTAAAAAGATTAAATATTAGCCAAAAAAAAGACCTTAGCCCATCCAAAAGCGTGCTTGATAAAGAGAGTGATATATCAGAATAAGCTTGATCATTTTAAGCAACAAGGCTATCCCATTGTTTATATGGATGAGAGTGGCTTTGAAGCTGAAACTATTCGTCCTTATGGCTATGCACCGATAGGTAAACCCTGTATTGATAGCTACAATTGGCAAGCTAAAAAACGTACCAATGTCATCGGTGCTCTGTATGAAAAAATGCTATTTGCACTTGATTACTTTGAGAAAAATATCAATGGCGATGTATTCTATGACTGGTGCAAATACACGCTTATTCCAAATCTTAAGACCAAATGCGTGATCGTCATGGATAATGCCAGTTTTCATAAACGAGTGAAAAGGCTACTTAATAGAAACGGTCACAGGCTTTTATTTTTACCACCCTATAGCCCTGACTTAAATCCTATTGAAAAGAAATGGGCACAAGCTAAGTTTCTACGCCAAGGCTGGATGGAGAATAATTTACCAAAACTATTTCATAATATGGGTTGTACTTCTTTTATCTTGGATTGATTATAGCGCTGTTTTAGTCTGGGTCGTTTTTTGACCCATTTATACTAAAGAGTGCTTTGTTTAACAATTATTGCTGCTTAAGAGTTTTACTATTATTAGAATTGGCATGAAATATGCATAATATATCATATTAAGTTCAAAACGTTATCTCAAAAAAAATTAACAATCAGGAAGTTATCATGAGAAAAATATTAAGAACCACTATTGCGACTCTTGTTCTGCCTACTATGTTTTTTGGTGTCTCTGGCTGTAGTATGACAGGCAGTGGCAGTATCGATAACGAGGGTGACAGCCGCCGGGTGAATAATGTTGTATGGAATAATCAGGTCGATACAGACTTCCGTGACTTGTTATCATCAGAAGTAAGTAGTGATGAAACTCGATTGGTATTTATTCGTAAAAATGATGATGATCTAGAGCAAACCAGTGCCAATATTTCTGTCAATAATAGGTATCAGGTGAGCTTACACCCTGGTAACTATACTGCTGTCAATTCTTGTGTTGGTAACAATCGGCTTAGTGCTCATGCCACCGGTTTTAAAGACAATGATTTACTAGCAGACAAAAAAGACTACCAGCTTGATAAAGGTCAAACGTACTTTTTTTACATTGATATGGACAACACTGGTAAGAGCACACTTGAGCAAATCACTGTTGCTAGTGCATTACCGTTATTAGAAACCAAGCGCTATCAATCCCATCAAGTCAGCAGAGTAGTGCCAAATTGCTCAGCACCTATTATGACGTCGCCACCAGTAACAACTCCGCTACCAGTAATAACGCCACAAGCACCAGTGCTGGCTGAAAAAGTGACCATCGATCTCGAAGTTTTGTTTGAGACAAACATGGCCATCGTGCGCCCTGATTACTATAGCAAAATCTCTGAAGTCGCAGATTTCATGACGCAATATCCTAATACTATGGTTACCATTGAAGGCCATACCGATAGCCGCGCAAGTGACCGCTATAACCAAGCGTTGTCACAACGACGAGTAGATGCTGTAAAAGAGGTACTAATCACCCAATTTGGTGTTGCATCCGAACGCCTCAGCGCCATTGGTTACGGCGAATCACAGCCAAGAGCCAGTAATGACTCTGCCGCAGGCCGTCAGCTTAATCGCCGCGTCGTTGCTGTTGTAGAAGAACGCGCGCGCAACTGATACGCAACTGATGCTATGGCAACTAACATTGCCTCATAAAAAAATATTTTAAGCGGTATCACTGCACTTAAAAATAGAAGGTAACAACATGAACACTATCATCGTAAAAACGAACAACGCCACTCAAACCATAAGCCAAGTAGACGTTGTAACCCAAGATGGCATACCTACGATTATTAAAGCTACGAACAAAGTAAATTACGAGTTTCATGATACCGCTATTAATCGTGCGCCTAATCACATTATTACCAAACGTATTAAAAACGACCTTCATGTCTCATTCGAAGAAGAAGGCGAGAGCAGCGACCTGATTATAGAAGGGTTTTACGACAATGCAGATAGTGCTTTGCTTGGTATTGCTGAAGATGGTGAGTATTATTATTATATTCCAGACACTGGCGAAACTTATGATTATGTCACCCAGCTAGAGATAGGCGATGTGGAAGGGCAGGCTCTAGGTGGTCAAGAGTATGTGGCAGCAGCTATACCATGGTGGATACCCGCTGCAGCTGGTGTAGGACTCGTCGGATTACTGGCTAGTATGAGTAGTAATAGCCGAAACAGTGACAGCAATATTGAAGAAGGCACGTCACCACTGGCAACGGACGACCTCCAAACCGGCACGCTAGGTCAACCCGTGGTCATCGACGTGCTTGGCAATGACACCGACCTTGAAGGCGACATTGACCCAACTAGCGTCAAACTGATTGACCCAAATACAGGTCTTGAAGTCACCAGCTTAACCGTAGCAGGCGAAGGTGCTTGGACAGTTGATCCCGTGACAGGCGCAGTGACCTTTACACCAGAAGCCGGCTTTACCAATGACCCAACACCAGTGAACTATGTGGTCTCTGACCTGACCGGTAACAAATCGAACCAAGCAACCATCGTTGTGGATTATCCACCAACCGCACCAAATGCCGAAGACGAAATCCAAACCGGCACACTCGGTCAACCAGTGGTCATCGACGTGCTCAGCAATGACACCGATCTTGAAGGCGACATCGACCCGACCACCGTGAAGCTCATCAACCCAGACACAGGTCTTGAAGTCACCAGCTTGACCATTGCCGGCGAAGGCGTATGGAGTGTTGATCCCGTGACAGGCGCAGTGACCTTTACACCAGAAGCCGGCTTCACCAATGATCCGACACCAGTGAACTATGTGGTCTCTGATCTGACCGGCAATAAATCTAACCAAGCCACCACTACCGTTGACTACCCACCAACTGCACCAAATGCCGAAGACGACACCTACACCGTGGTTGAAGACGGCAGCGTAGTACTCAACCCATTAAATGGCGACAGTGACTTAGATGGCGATACGTTAAGCATTAGCAGCATCAATGGTGTGACACTACTGGGCGGCGCCCAAAGCATCACCGT
>NZ_JBEOOU010000010.1:0-109482 GCF_040309405.1 Psychrobacter sp. W2-37-MNA-CIBAN-0211 | reverse complement strand
AATTTTGAAAATGATACCAATGTGATTGATGTGGCGATAAGGCGTCTTCGCATAAAAATAGATGATGAGCATGAGGCGAAGCTGATTCATACTGTGCGTGGTATGGGCTACCGATTGGAGGCGCTAGCTACTGAAGTCCAAAGTGGTGCGGACGGAGACTATTCTAAATAGCATGAACTATAAACTCAAAAATCGGCGCTGGTCACTGCTATGGCGAACTATTTTCTTATTGACAGTCTTTGTTATTATCTCTCAGATCATCATCTATGCGTGGGTGCAGCGCTCTGTGAGTGGACACTTTGAGCAAATGGACTCAGAGATTATCACCCATGCGGCTTTTAACCTGCGTAAACGCATGGGTGATGTTAACGATCACATAGAACCATTCACAGTGTCAAAGTCCCAATCACTCATTGATGACAATCACTTGCATTCCTCTTGGCTAGATTATGATTTAAAAACCTTAGTAGCAGATAAAAAAGGCAAATTATTATCCAGTGACCCTAGTAATTTCATTCATAATTTACCGCCCGATTTTAGCTTGTTATCACTATGGCAGGATCATCACGATCAGCAGTTTATGATCAAGATAAATAATAGGCATTACCGAGCAATTATTATTCGAAATCAAGAGGTTTTGGCGTTCATTGCATTACCTATCGATGTGCATCATCAATATCTTATCCAGTTTAATCGCCAGCTGACCTTGATACTTACTGCCATCACCTTATTATTGGTTTCAGTAGCGGCATTAAGTGTGTATTGGGGTTTTGCTCCTCTGGCCACTATCGTACAAAAAATGCAAGGCATAAACCTCCAAAGGTTAGACGAAAGAGTTGGGGTTGACGATATGCCGTTAGAACTGCGGCCACTAGCAGAGTCTTATAATTCGATGATGGTCAAGCTTGAAAGCAACTTTGAATCTTTGTCACGATTTTCAGACAATATCGCTCATGAGCTGCGTACCCCAATAGCGACGCTGAGTACACAAACGCAGGTCATGTTAACTAAGCCAAGAGAAGGCAACGAATACATCGAGCAACTACATCATCAGCATGATACGTTAGAGCAGCTGTCAGCCATGATAAACAATATGTTGCTACTGGCAAAAACTCAGAAAGGATTAAGTGACTCGCAAATTAGTCACGTAGATACGGACAGCTTAATCACCAAGCTCGTTGATTACTATGAAATGATTGCAGAGGATCGAGGGATAACTTTTGAAAGATCAGGCGAATTTAAGACAGTATTAGGTGATGAAGGCCTATTGCAGCGGCTGTTTGCCAATCTGATGTCAAATGCCATTTATTACGCAGCTAGTGATAGTACTATCATGATATCCGCTACCGTCCTCACCTCAACCACCTCACTTAATGTGGCTAAAGATGAGGTTCGACCCTCAAAGCAGCCATGGTTAAGAATAACTATGACCAATTGCTTAGACAAACCGTTAAACCAGAGTGAAGCTGATAAGTTATTTGAGCGATTCTATCGTCACGATAAGACCAGCCATCAGCACTCAGGTACAGGACTAGGGCTATCTATTGTTCAGGCTATCGCTAATGCGCATAAAGGTACGGTTAGTATCACTATCAAAGATGAGTATTTTTTTGAGGTTACTGTAGAATTATTGATGGCTTAACAAGGTAAATCAAAAGAAGATAATCTAAAAACGTTTTTGTCAAAAACTCAATATCAGTGTATTTGCAAGTGTAGTCCAGAACAGTTTCTTCAACGCATTCGAAAACTCGTTAAGATCTAAACTACGGCTGAAATGCCTGACTATTTTTTCGAAATTATAACAACCCATTTCTACAGTAATTTATTCCGATATTACTTTGATGAGTTAATAATTCGCTTAATCAGTAATTTATGAAAAATTTAAGTATAAAATACATACATTAAAACCATAAATAATGATTAAACTTTATACTTAACTAGTGACCAAAATTGATATTCACGTTGCTATAAACTCCTTTAAAATACGCTAAACGTCATGCTGATAAATCCTTTATATCCCTTTAATTATATAGTATGGTAGGTTATTATACATTAACGCTATTTAACAAAATATGGTGGTTCTAGCCTCCGAAGCCGAGGGTCGTGGGTTCGATTCCCGCCGAGCGCACCAATTATACTGTTTACAACCTCACTCTATCACTTCCTTAGCACTACCCTAAATAAACTGTCTATACCTATCAAACCTACACTTTAGAATGTTTGCGGTTTTTCTGTGCCCGTATACTTCTGAGGCTCTCACCTGTAGTCGGTTCGGTATAATTTGGATACAAGGAAGCCGAGTGAAAGTACTACAAATAGTAGACTGAGCGAGACTGACACCGTACCCAATTTATAGAGAATTGACTGTATAGCAAAATTTACTCTGCCTCTTGTAGATTTGCAGCCAGTTGGTCACGGCTGGGAGTTCGATGATAATTAATCACTGGTATCTCACCTAGACGGCGCTGACTTGCAGCAATCTTCTTATCAATCGTAATCATCGCGACTTTCTTGCCTTGTTTGCTAACGAGTAAATGATTTGCCTTACGTGTGACTCGATAATCAGGAAAGTACTGCTTTAATAGCGCTGTTGTTTTTTGCAGAGCATCATTAGGTGTGGCATTTTTTGATTTTGCGCCACTATATTTTTCTCCTACTTTTGCCCCGCGCGATTTTGCCGCGAACCATAAGGCTGCGATGACAGCGAACAATATGACAAGCCACCAAATTCCGTCTATCATAAGAAAAAATATCCATTATTAGCAAGGGTTGGCTCATGTTAGCAGAATTATCACCAGCGTTAATAGCAGAAGTAAAACTTGCGGCAAAACTGTTGGCAGCGAAACAGCAAATTTGCATTTTGACTGGCGCTGGCATTTCAGCAGAAAGTGGTATCCCGACGTTCCGAGACAAGCAGACAGGATTGTGGGAGAACTACGGAGTCGAAGACTTAGCCACCCCTGAAGCGTTCACTCGTGATCCAAAGCTCGTGTGGTCATGGTATCAATGGCGCAGACAGCTGGTAGCAGATAAAGCGCCAAATCCAGCCCATCATGCGTTGGCTCAGTGGCAATACCAGGCGCAAACTTCCGATCAGCAAGTGACTCTCATTACTCAGAATGTCGATGATTTACATGAGCAAGCTGGTAGCTCGGTGACTCATTTACATGGTCATCTGTGGCGCAACCGCTGTGGACAATGTCAGACACCCTATCAAGATCAACCAAGAACTTCATACGATAACCGAAACACCATGAGCTTCAATGAGGTACTGCTGACCTGCCCGCATTGTGGTGGCTATATCCGACCGGATATTGTTTGGTTTGGAGAAGCCTTACCCATACAAGCATGGCAGATTGCAGAAGAAGCAGGGGCTAATTGCGATGTATTTATCAGTATTGGCACATCAAGTCTTGTTTACCCTGCCGCAGATCTCGCACAGCTAGCCAAGCAAAATGGTGCCAAGATTATAGAGATAAACCCCGACCCGACGCCAAACACCATCGTTGATATCACTCTAGCAGAAAAGGCTGGTGTGATACTGCCGCTGCTTATAGAAGAAATTACTGCTTTATAAGTATGGGTATAAAATGAATAATAAAAAAGGCTTAACGATTGATATCAACCGTTAAGCCTTCACTGCTAAAAAATAAGCGCATTAAAGCTTATTTCAACGCAAGATCAACCTTCGCTAAGTAGGATTCTTTTAACTCATCACTGATAAATGAGGAGTTAAAGGAGTTCTTTACTAAAGTAACAACATCGTCTTCCGTTAGCGGTAAGTTTTCGCATATATTTATAAAGTTCTGATTCATATAACCTTTGAAATATGCTGGATCGTCTGAATTGACACTAATGTTCAAACCATAATCCAGCAGCTCTTTGATATTGTGTTCTTTATAATTTTCAAAGACCTTGAGTTCGATATTTGAGTTCGGACAAACTGTCAGCGGCATTTGCTCGTCTTTGAGCCTTTGCATCAATTCTGGGCTTTTTATAGACTGCACACCATGATCGATTCTATTAATCTCTAATAAATCCAAAGCTTCATATATATATGAAAAATCTGCCTCTTCACCAGCATGAGCGACCAGCTTAAAGCCTTCTTCTTTGGCTTTTTTGAATACTTCTTTAAATTTTGATGGCGGATTGCCCAATTCTGATGAATCAAGACCAACACCGATGATATCGTTTTTGAACGCCAATGCTTGCTCTAAGGTTTCAAACGCCTCTTCTTGTGATAAATGTCTTAAGAAGCACATAATGATGCAAGACGTAATACCATACTTTTCTTCAGCATCTACGAGCGCTTCTTTGATACCAGTGATTACAGCTTCAAAAGACACACCACGTTCGGTATGCGTCTGTGGGTCAAAAAATATCTCTGTGTGAATGACATTGTCTTCAACACATTTAAGAATATATTCCCACGTCAAATCATAAAAATCATCTTTTGTGAGCAGGACATTGGCACCCGCATAGTAGATATCTAAAAAGGTCTGCAAGTTGGTGAAGTTATAAGCATTGCGTACATCTTCTATGTCTGTATAAGGAATCTCTACTTGGTTTTTTTTCGCCAATCTAAACATCAGTTCAGGTTCTAGCGAGCCTTCAATATGTAGATGAAGTTCCGCTTTTGGTAGCTTCTTTATTAACTCAATCATAGTGTTCCAGTAATGGTTTTTGATAAAGGCTTTTTTTTGAGGATTGCTCTCTATAAATGCGTCTGGCTATAGATGTGTTTGGAAGCGCCCTCTTGTTTAAAAGTCTATTATATTTGGATTTCGCCTAAAACCCTATAGATTAAGATCAAAACGTCCTACCTTATTATAAGCATCACTTCATAAATGCTACTTCATAAACGCTATTTCAAAAATACCACGGTATCGGACAGCTCATTACCTGCTGGGTTATTCTCAAGATGATAGTACTGACGCAATACCTGCCCAACTTCGTCTAATAATTCAGCCAAGCTCTCTTCGGTGTTTTTATTGGCGATACCCGACACGGCTTTTTCACACATCGCCCGCCAGACTGTGGGGCTCACATGAGCGCTGATACCGCGATCCGCGACTATCTCTAATTGATGCTCACAGATATTGACATAAACCAAGACACCCGTGTTTTCTTCGGTGTCCCACACTCGATACTCGCTAAACAAATCCACCGCACGTTCGCGACAGTCGATATGATAAGCATCCTGAGTCGGCAGGTGGTTTTCTATAATTAAAAACACTTCTCCACGATGGCCACGCTCTGCGCTAGTGACCTCATCTGTCAAACGGGCTTTGGCTTCTGCTGTCAGCCATTTGCTGTGCAACAAAGGCACGAATAAGACCTGACGCCACCAGCGGGCAAAACTGGCTTTTGGAGCATTGTTTTCTGACATTTAATTGTTTCCTCACAGACATCATTTTTGCAGGTTGTTTGCGTTTGTTTTACTGCGGCTTCATTTGCTTGGTTTTTACTAACCAATTTTTAATAGTTACTTACCATGAGCCACCAGCACCGCCACCGCCGAAACCACCACCGCCGCCGCCAAAGCCGCCACCACCGAAACCTCCACCGCCAAAGCCGCCACCACTTCCACCGCCCATACCGGGTAAGAAAATCATACCGCCGCGTCTTCTGCCACCTTTACCGCCGCCACCTTTGCCACCACCGCCGCCGCGTGAGATCAAAAACAGCCATATAAATATCGCCATAATCAATGTCATAAAGAACCCGCCGCCCAGTGCCAATGAACCAGCAAAAAACCCACCTGCGGTAATGATAGAACCAAATACTCGGCCTAAAATATTGGTGATAAAACTACCAAATATCATTGCCATAATAAATAAGAAAATAGGTGATGGTAGCTCATCTGAGCCTTGTTGAACGTTACGTTCCGCAGCTTGAGCATCGGCACGGGCCAATACGTCAGGATCAGCAGTTAGGCGCGTTTTGAATGCATCAACACCAGCGATTATCCCCGCACCATAGTTATCTTGCTTAAACAATGGCGTGATGTCTTCACGAATAATACGGTTGACCGCAGCATCTGGTAACACACCCTCTAGCCCATAACCCGTTAGGACATACATATCACGGTCATTGACTGCGACGACAATCAGCAAACCATCATCGATATCTTTATCACCCAACTGCCATTTCTCTGCAACCTGCAAAGCATAGTTAAAGATGGGCAAACCATTGGTAGTCGGCACAATGACAACGGCTGCCTGCGCCAAACCTTGTTGATAGATACTTCTGAGCTGCGCCTCTAAGCGCTGCTTTTCTTGCGGGTTTAAAATATCGGCTTGGTCAATAACAGGGCTGTTTAATATGAGCTTGTCGGCATCGACACTCTCAGCATTTGATTGAACAGCTGGCTTAGCAGGCGCTCGTGTTGCTGGATTTTCACTATTAGCCGTGTCATTGTCAGCCGCATTAGGGTTGATCGCATCGTTGCCCAGTATGGCTTCGTTAATTGCCTCGTTACCCAGTACCGCATCATTTATGGCTTCGTTGGACTCGCCTGCTTTGGCAATCGCTACCAAATCCTCGACACTGCGGTTTTGCAGATTCGAGGGGCTGTTTGAGCCACTATCGGTAGCCACTGCCGCATCATTAGGTGCTGCATACAGCACTGGCGCACTACTGATGCTCAGTGTGAATAGTAATACTGATAAGATTGCTTTTGAATGATTCATCTAATCTATACCACCTCAAATGACGTCTGTGCTGAATGAATGGCGACTACTGCAATAACTATGAGCTTCGTTTATCTTTTAAGCATCAAGCCTTATTATGCATCGTACTTTTTTATGCACCATACTTTACTGAACAGCTGCTGCATCGTCGTCGCCAAAATCAACACTGGGTGCTGTTGAAATGGCTTCTTCGTTGGCTACTGTAAAGTTTGGCTTGGTATCTAGACCAAATACTTTGGCAGTGATATTGGTTGGAAATTGACGCACCGTCGTATTATAGCTTTGTACTTCTTGAATATAGCGGTTACGAGCAACGGCGATACGGTTTTCCGTGCCTTCTAGCTGTGCTTGCAAATCTTGGAACAAGGCATCTGACTTTAGATCAGGATAGCGCTCAGAGACAGCCATTAGACGCGATAAAGCGCCAGTCATCTGCTCTTGCGCAGCCGCATAACGCTCCATAGCTTCAGGGTCATTGAGCACCTCAGGGGTCACGGTGATACCACCGGCACGTGAGCGCGCTTCAGCAACTTGGGTAAACACCTCTTGCTCTTGCTCTGCGTATTGCTGTACGACTTTGACCAAGTTTGGCACTAGGTCTGAGCGGCGTTGGTATTGGTTGACTACTTCTGACCACGAAGCCGTTACCTGCTCATCTTGTGCTTGCAGATTGTTATAACCACAACCCGTCAAACCAACAGTAGAAGTCGCTAATACTGCTGATAGCAACATGGGTTTTACAATGGATTTACGCGTCATCGTTGTCTCTCCTAATAATGATAAATAACAAATACCTAGTAACACGTTTTTTTACAGCTGATATAACCACTTGTTCAACCATCCTGTACGTCTATTTATCCAGTCCATCAACTGCTACTTTATTCAATAGAATGATAGTCGTCAGTAACGGTTACATTTTATAGCCTACAAGACATTCTGCCAATAATGGGGATATAACCCACTTTTTACAATTCATCGTTACCAAAACACAACCGCCACGCTTAATCATATTGGCATTTATACTTGCTTACACTATGGTTATATTTATCCAAAAGCCTAATTATGTTGACTAATAAACCATTTCGCTCTGGACTGTGGGTAAAAAAATAATGTAGCAGTTACAAAACTCCTTTGTTTCATCGCTATTTATTGTGGGGTCTGTCGTCTCAAACATCGAGATATCCTGCTACTCTTAAAGAAATTTCTAGTAATTGTGCCAAAAATATGGCAAATTGCAGTTACGTAGCCGTACGGTTTGAATACATTTGGTAGTGGACTTATCGTTTGTTTAGTATTAGAGGATTACGAACGTCTGGTTAACTCTGTTCAGGGATCGCCAAAGCCTCAACTTACAAATCGACAAGCTTTTACCAGTGTAGCCAATCGATACGACTCATAGCAAGTTGAATGCTATCACTTTACTGATAAGTATTTAATTATATAACCGCCTGTTTTATCCGCTGGTCCATTTATAACAGCTATTGCGTCGATGACGTAATGACTGGATGTACCGCATAATGAAGACAGCAAAGGATTGCAACTGCAGCTCATTTTGAAATTGACTCTGATGAGCGGTATACACATGGTCAGTGTTGCGAATAGGCCAAGCGGATAAATACAGACAACTACAGTCCATTCTGAGTGGCTAAGTACATATAAGACTTAACGAGATGTGTAAGTCTATGCAGGCAAACTAAGTGAGCCACTAGAGCAATTGGTTGACGCCGGTATTATTATTAATAGCCACTTTGAGACAGTATTAGGAATATACATATGGAAGGTTTAGTCAATTTAGTAAACGGAATTATCTGGAGCCCTGCACTGATCTATCTGTGTCTGGGTGCGGGTCTGTTTTATTCCATTATGACGCGCTTCGTACAAGTACGTCTATTCGGTGAAATGATCAAGTTACTATTCACCGGTAAATCTAGCGCACAAGGTATTTCATCATTTCAAGCACTTGCCGTCTCACTCGCAGGACGCGTGGGTATGGGTAACATCGCTGGGGTAGCTGCTGCTATCGGCTTCGGTGGTCCAGGTGCAGTATTTTGGATGTGGGTTGTGGCCTTCTTAGGGGCATCTACTGCCTACGTCGAGTCTACCCTTGCACAGATTTACAAAGAAAAAGATGTGATTACTGGCGAATATCGCGGTGGCCCTGCTTATTACTTTGAGCGTGCCCTTGGTCAAAAATGGTACGGTATTCTCTTCGCCATCGCCTCTATTTTAGCTTGCGGTATGTTCTTACCAGGCGTACAGGCAAACGGTGTTATCAGTGCATTCGCACAGGTGATGGGTGAAGGTACTATCATGAACGTCGGAGGCCTAGAAGTTGGCTCTATGCGTTTAGTGGCACTAGGTATCATTCTAGTCGTTCTAGGTATCATCATCTTTGGTGGTATTAAGCGTATTGCAACTTTTACCGAGTTTGCTGTACCTTTTATGGCACTAGGTTATATCGTTTTAGCCTTAATTATTATGTTCTCTAACGTCAGCTTGATCCCAGATGTATTTGGTATGATCATTGGTGATGCATTCACTGCACAAGCAGGTTTCGGTGCTGCTATTGGTTGGGGTGTAAAACGTGGTATTTACTCTAACGAAGCTGGACAAGGTACTGGCCCTCACGCTGCTGCTGCTGCTGAAGTTGAGCATCCATCACAGCAAGGTTTAGTACAGGCATTCTCAGTATATGTCGATACGTTGCTAGTCTGTTCTGCTACCGCCTTTATGATTTTATCTACAGGCATGTATAACATTCAAGGTACGCTTCCAGATGGTCAGTTCATCGTACAGAATGTTGCTGCTGGTGTTGAGATTAACTCACCTGCCTTTACGCAAATGGCAATGGAATCTGTCTATGGCACCTATGGTAATACCTTTATTGCCATCGCAGTATTCTTCTTTGCCTTTACTACGATTTTGGCTTACTACTACATCGCTGAAGTAAACGTGGCTTACTTGACTCGCTTCCTCGGTCGCGGTGCCAATAAAACTGGTCTATTCTTAGTCAAAATTCTAATCATGGTGATGGTTGCCTACGGTGGCTTGAATTCAGCTGGTTATATCTGGGCTATTGGTGATATTGGTGTTGGCCTCATGGCTTGGCTCAATATTGTTGGTATTTTGGTCATCTTCATTGTGGCTCGTCCAACATTGACTATGCTAAAAGATTATGAAGCTCAGCGTAAAGCTGGCGTGAAACGCTATAGTTTTGATCCTGCCAAATTTGGTATCAAAAACGCACCTTATTGGGAAGAGCGTCATCTAGCTGAACAAAAAAGAATGAACGCAGACCCACTACGTAAAGACAACGTATAATCTTCTTTAGTTTAGTACTGCTACACCCTACTCATTGCGTATAAAAAGCCCGAGACTATTGTCTCGGGCTTTTTTGTGCCGATACCCTTATAGACCGTCGTAAAAAATACCAAGATAAATATATTGGCACAAAAAAGCCCAGCTCAATGGCTAGGCTCTTTCAGTATTATCTATACGTCAACTACTGATAAGTCATGACCAGTAGTCTGTAAAAAATTACTCAGGCATTAATACTGCATCGATAGTGTGTACCACACCATTGGTTGCCATTATGTCAGTACCAGTGATGTTAGCCGTTCCACCAGTAGCATCTGTAATGACGTTAGCATCGCTAATAGAAATCGTTGCGCCGTTAGCGGTTTTGATATCAGTAGCGTAAGGGATATCAGCAGCTTTAACTTCCATAGGTACTACATGGTAAGGAAGTACTTTCTTAAGTAGATCAGTGTTGGCCAATAACTCTTCTTTAGTCACGCCTAACTTCTCTAGTACTGGAGCAAAAGCATCGTCAGTTGGGGCAAATACTGTGTATTTGGTATCTTCCATCAACATAGTATCAAGACCAGCGGCTTGAAGCGCTGCTGTAAGGATAGTTAGGTTCTCATTGCCTGCCGCTATTTCAGCGATAGTCTGTGTAGCTTCCATGTCAGTCATTGGCTCTGCTTCAACCATTGGATCAGCTTCAGCAACTGGCTCAACTGCCATTTCTTCGGTGGTAACTTCAGGCTCAACTGGATCAGTAGCGGCTTCTTTGTCACTACAAGCAGCTAGTGACATGGCGGCTGTAACTACGGCGATAGATAGTAAGTTTTTCTTTAACATAGGTATTTCCTTGTAGATAATTAATTAAATAATGTGATTAACAAATATTCATTTTAAATAAAGATAAAAGTGACTGATATCTTGCAGACAGTACCGACTACTTATTATCCAGTCCTGATATCAAATTCGCTATATCGATAACTATAATTCTAACGGTTTAATTTTTAATTGGTACTTACTTAGGTAGCAACACTGTATCAATCACGTGTACGCTGTTGTTGACTTTTATTCTAGATATGGCGTATTGGCGATATAACTGCTTTATAATTGCTAATACGCTACTTTGAAGTAGCATTATTTGACATGCTATATATCTAAAAACGCCATTATCTGATTATTAACTCATACAGATAACGGCTGTTATTGGTTCAATCTCTACCTCATAGAAAGTAGAGATATCAGGTTTTAGTTATTCTTATTTAGGTAACAATACTTTATCGATCACGTGTACCACACCATTGTTGGCAGCGATGTCAGTTTTCAAGATGTTAGCTGTGCGGCCATTTTCATCCATCAACTTACCTTCTTTAGTTACCATCAAGGTATCTTTGCTGGCTGTCATGACATTACCAGGCTTAACGTCTTTAGCGTACATGGCCATATCACCACTCACGACGTGATAACCTAATACCTTAGTTAACAAAGGCTTGTTAGCGAACAACTGCGCTTTGGTCATACCTGTTTCTTGTAATGCTTGCATAAAGGCAGCATTGGTCGGTGCAAATACAGTGTAATGAGCGTTTGGATCAGACAACATGTTTCCCAAACCTGCCGCTTGAACCGCTTCTACCAATACTGAAAAATCAGGGTTGCTCTGCGCCACTTGTACAATGTTCATTTTTGCCATAGATTGGCTATGCATTGGTGCTTTCATATCAGCGCTTTTGGCTGGCATTATATTATTACAGGCGCTTAGGCCAACAATTGAGACAGCCAATGTACCGATAGTAGCAATTTTGGTCAATTTCATAACATTTTCCTTAATGATTGAATCATTCTTGATTATTGTATTACTGACTTACAGAGTAGATAATTGGCTTTAGAATGTGTTGATTGCGCTATTGATAATATTTACCAAATAGTAATGACAATGAACACTTGCTTGTAAGTTTTTCTTACCAACAGCCAACTCTTCTGAAATTAAATTAACATATAGAAAAGCCTTATGAATTCACTTTTACGCTACTTTTTGTCGTAGGCATGTAAGTTCTGTCGGACTTTTAATAGTCTTGATAGGTTTTAACCTTAAAAACAAAGCTTTATGTAATCTTTAAACGAAATGATAGTCATTTGTGCCTATTTGTTTTATGCAATAAACTCCATACCTGATGGCTCAAAAAGCAGATATTGTATCTGCCATATTGCCAAAGAGGAATAAGCACTATCCCGCGTGGGATATTATTTTCATGCTAAAATAATGCGGATTTGCCTATTCCTTTTATAAAATTTTGCACCCTATCTGTTATTCCTTCCTTTTATGACATTGACGATATAAGCAGCGCTCCTATGACTCAAACGATTACTTCTCAACATGACGCCACCTCTAGCTCAGCGCAATCTGCTGATGATTTTATCCTCACGCCACCTGCCGTGTTTCCTTACAAGAAACAACAACTGACCGCACGTGCCCGTATCACTGAGCAAATGGCCTCAAGAATTTTGATGTTAGACGGCGCGATGGGTACGCAGATTCAAACCTATAAATTAGAAGAAGCAGATTATCGCGGTGAGCGCTTTGCGGATATAGACCAAGATGTGCGCGGCAATAATGATTTGCTCGTACTCTCGCAACCACAAATGATCATAGATATCCATAACGATCATTTGACTGCTGGTGCGGATATCATCGAGACCAATAGCTTCAATGGTACGCGTCTATCGATGGCCGACTACGACATGGAGTATCTGGTACCTGAGCTAAATAAGACGGCAGCTCAACTTGCCCGCAGTGCAGCAGATGCGTTCACTGCCAAGACACCTGACAAGCCACGTTTCGTCGCTGGTGTCGTGGGCCCTACCTCACGCACGTGCTCGCTATCACCTGATGTCAATGACCCTGCCTTTCGTAATATCACCTTTGATGAGTTGGTACTCAACTACCGTGAAGCGACCTTGTGCTTGATAGAAGGCGGTGTCGATCTTATTTTAATCGAAACTATTTTTGATACGCTCAATGCCAAAGCGGCGATATTTGCCATTACTGGTGTGTTTGATGATATTGGTTTTGAATTACCGATTATGATTTCGGGTACGATTACTGATGCGTCAGGTCGTACCTTATCAGGGCAAACGGCTGAGGCCTTTTATAACTCAATTCGCCACGCCAAACCATTATCGGTTGGCTTCAACTGTGCGCTTGGTGCCGATGCGCTGCGTCCACACATTCAAACGTTATCTAATATCGCCAATACCTATGTGTCAGCGCATCCAAATGCAGGCCTACCCAATGAGTTTGGTGAATATGATGAAACGGCTGATGAAACCACTGCTCTGCTGGAGGGCTTTGCCAAAGCGGGCATCTTAAATATCGTGGGCGGCTGTTGTGGTACGACACCAGAACACATTCGCCAAATCGCGAATATGGTAAAAAACTATGCACCGCGTGTGATTCCTGAAATCGCCCCTGCCTGCCGCTTGTCTGGACTTGAGCCATTTACCATCACAGCAGACAGCTTGTTCGTCAACGTGGGTGAACGTACCAACGTGACAGGCTCTAAAAAGTTCTTACGCTTGATCAAAACGGAAGCCTATACCGAAGCACTCGATGTCGCCCGCGATCAGGTAGAAGGCGGCGCGCAAATCGTCGATATCAACATGGATGAGGGCATGCTCGACTCCAAGCAGGCGATGATTCATTTCGTCAACTTGGTATCAGGCGAGCCAGACATCAGCCGTGTACCGCTCATGATTGACTCGTCTAAATGGGACATCATCGAAGAAGGCCTAAAACGCACGCAGGGCAAATCTGTCGTCAACTCTATCTCGCTAAAAGAAGGTCATGCTGAATTCGTCGAGCGTGCCAAACTGTGTATGCGCTATGGTGCTGCCGTTATCGTCATGGCATTTGATGAGGATGGTCAAGCTGATACTTACGAGCGTAAAATCCAAATCTGTCAGCGCAGCTATGATGTGTTGGTCAATGAAGTTGGTTTCCCTTCTGAAGATATTATTTTTGATCCGAACATTTTTGCCGTTGCCACTGGTATCACTGAGCACAACAACTACGGTGCTGATTTCATCAACGCCACTAAGTGGATTACTGACAATTTGCCAAACGCCATGGTATCGGGCGGCGTGTCTAACGTGTCGTTTAGTTTCCGTGGTAACCCTATCCGTGAAGCCATCAACTCTGTCTTCTTATTTCATGCGATTACCAATGGCCTGACAATGGGTATCGTCAACCCAGCCATGCTTGAGTTATACGATGATATTCCAAAGGAAGCGCGTGACGCTATCGAAGATGTCATGCTCAACCGCAACCAAGGCGAAACAGGTCAAGACGCAACTGAACGCCTGATGACAGCTGCCGAAAACTATCAAGATGGTGGCAAGAAAAAAGAAAGCACGGTCGACATGAGCTGGCGCGAAGGCACCGTCGAAGCGCGTATTGCCCATGCGCTGGTCAAAGGTATTACCACCTTTATCGAAGCCGATACCAAAGAAGCGTGGGAGAAATATCCCAAACCGCTAGAAGTCATCGAAGGCCCACTCATGGACGGTATGAATATCGTCGGTGATTTATTTGGTGCCGGTAAAATGTTCCTACCGCAAGTGGTCAAATCTGCACGCGTGATGAAGCAGTCAGTCGCGTGGCTAAACCCGTATATCGAAGCCGAAAAAGTAGAAGGCGAAGTAAAAGGTAAAATCCTGATGGCGACCGTCAAAGGCGACGTGCATGATATCGGCAAAAATATCGTCGGCGTGGTGCTTGGCTGTAATGGTTATGACATTGTCGATTTGGGCGTGATGGTCCCTTGTGAAAAAATCCTCGATACCGCCATTGCAGAAAAAGTCGATATCATCGGCCTATCTGGTTTAATTACCCCAAGTCTCGATGAAATGGTCTATGTCGCCAAGCAAATGCAAGAGCGCGGCATGACGCTACCATTGATGATTGGCGGTGCCACCACCTCTAAAGCACATACCGCCGTCAAGGTTGAGCCGCAATATCAAAATGATGGTGTCATCTACGTCACTGATGCTTCACGCTCAGTCGGTGTGGTCACCAAGCTGCTATCAAAAGAGCATCGTCAAGCGCTGATCGATGAGACACGTGAAGAGTACGTCAAAGTACGTGAGCGTCTGGCCAAGCGTCAGCCAAAAGCGGCCAAGATCTCTTATGCGAACTCGGTCAAGATTGGCTTTCAGTACGATTGGGAAAACTATGTGCCACCAGTGCCTAATAAGTTAGGCCAAGTGATATTGGATGATTACCCTATCACCAACCTACTGCCATATATCGATTGGACGCCGTTCTTTATCTCTTGGGGACTGGTCGGTAAGTATCCGAAAATCTTGCAAGACGATGTGGTCGGCGAAGCGGCACGTGATTTATTTGATAATGCCAATGAACTGATGCAAAAAATGATCGATGAGAAATCACTCGTGGCCAAAGGCGTGTTCAAAATCATGCCTGCTCGCCGTACTGGTGCCGATACGGTTACAGTCTATGACAACGCGCCTGCTGATGGCGGCAAACCGACCTATCAGTTTGAACACTTACGTCAGCAAAGCGACAAAGCCAGTGGCAAGCCTAACTTTAGCTTGGCAGACTTTGTCTCAACATCAGAGACGCATACCGATCACTTGGGCGGCTTTACCGTCTCAATCGTCGGTACAGAAACACTCGCTGAAAAGTACAAAGCGGCAGGTGATGACTATAATGCCATCATGGTACAGGCACTGTCTGACCGTTTAGCTGAAGCATTCGCTGAGCATCTACACGAGCTCATCCGTAAAGAATACTGGGGCTATCAACCGACCGAATCACTCACCAATGATGAGATGATCAAAGAGAAATACGTCGGCATCCGCCCTGCGCCTGGCTACCCTGCTTGTCCTGAGCATACCGAAAAAGGCAAATTGTTTGACTGGCTCGGTACGGTAGATGCTATCGGTACAACGCTAACCGAAAGCTATGCGATGTGGCCTGCGTCATCGGTCAGCGGATTCTATTACTCGCATCCTGATAGTGAATACTTCAACGTTGGTAAAATCAGCCGTGACCAGTTAGAGAGTTATGCTGAGCGTAAAGGCTGGGATATGAAGACTGCTGAGAAGTGGTTAAATCCGAATTTGTAGGAACGTAAACGCAGTTAACGCTTAAATAATTTATAGTTATTTTTTGGCTTACTCATTTGATATGGGTAAGCCATTTTTATAAAATATTGGAAATTATCTTACTTCAATCCTGTTGCAGCCTTACCTAGTGCAATATTTAGTGTATGGCATAACTTTAGCGGTGCGTTGGTTGCGAATATTTTTGTTAAGAGAGATAGCAAGACGAATTTGCATCTTTAAGTAAGCATTAAGACCGATTAGTTGAAATTAATTAATTTGGATAGCTAAACTTAGATATTCAGGCTAAAATGTAAACAAATGTGTATCTAGGAATGGTTTATGAAGTCTATCCCTGTTAAAGTGAGCGGAAATATAATTAATGAACTGTCTGAAAAAGTTCCTAGTTATATGTTTGCTATCAACGAAGTTCTCAAAAATAGCTATGATGCTTGTGCAACCAAAATTGAAATTTCGTATGATTTAGATAATCATGTTATTCAAATTCATGATAATGGGCATGGCATGTCTGAAAGCAACTTACAGTCTTTATTTCACATTGCTAAAAGCAGTAAAACATATGGGAAAATAGTTTGTGGAAATAGATACCAGCAGGGTGAAAAAGGACTAGGTTTATTAGCCGTCTTCAAGTTTGGAAATAGAGTCAAATGGCAGACTACTCATCAATCTTATAGTGGGGCTCTAAGTTTTGAAGTGTGTAAGAATGACTTAACTTATTTAGATGACATTAGTGATTTTAATATCCCGATTAAATCAGTGGAAGTTAATGAAAATTTCAAAGGCACTTTAGTAAAAATATCATGCGATCAAGACGATGAATTAGATATTATAGATAAGTTCTTTATATCTGATATAAACACGAAGAAATTTACAAATTTGTTTTTGGATAGTGGTGTTGAAGTCACTTTCAATCTTGTAGGTAGTAAAGTAGAAAAATTCGAGACTAACACTACATCCTTAAATGATGCTCTTAATGATAGTGAAAACTTATGTCTATTTAGTGTCTATTTTAACTCTAATAATGGAAATTTAGTTACATTCAAAAGTGGGAAATACAGCACAAAAATCAACTTTAACAAAAAAAACTCCCTAAAGACATCACTTTAAAAACTGAATTACGAATCCTTAGTTTAAAAGGTTCAGGTGTAAGAAATGTAGATTCTTTGTTTCAACTAGTTCGTAGTAAACAATCCAGTTTGCGACCTTTAGTATATTTCAATAAAGTACTATTTAATAACTATGACCTTTTCAACCCTGAAATATCTCGTGCTGTTCAATCATCAAAATCTTTACCTCAGATTATTGGGTTTTTAGATTTAGTAGTTACAAATCCTAAAATAACGTTCAACCCTGATAGAACAAAACTAATCGAAAACTCTATTGTCTCAGAATTGGAAGAGTATTTACTTGAGTTAAATCTTTTTATACAAGAAGAAGCTTCAAAGCTGCGTAAAAAAGGCTTTCCCAGTTCTGATAGTATGTCTGAATCTGACGACATGTCTGAATCTGACGACATGCCTGAATCTGACGACATGCCTGAATTTGACGACATGCCTGAATTTGACGACACGCCTGAATCTGACGACATGCCTGAATCTGATGACGCACCTGAATCTGATGACGCGCCTGAATCTGATGACGCGCCTGAATCTGATGACACGCCTACCTATAATAGATTAGGTTTTATTAAGCTCATCAAGAGCAAGCATACTGTCAACTTCTATCACTCTTCTCCTACAATAGATTTACTTACTTTCATAGATGTAGCTTACGATAGCAACCAGTGTATAGTTCATAATGATTCTGTCATTGTATACGTCGATGGTCTCGAGTCAGTTGATAAATGTATATCTGATGTATCTAACTCAAGTCAAAGCATTATAGTTTATAAGTTTTTTAAAAACTCAAAGATTGTAGTAAGTCCAGAACTAAAATTAACTTTTAATAAAAAAACATTTTCTCTACAATCTACTAATCTTGAGGAATCTTTAATAAATTCCTTTAGTTTCGAGTATGAACTGACTTTACCTATCGTTGGCGAGCTTATTCAACAAATTAACGAACTATGGTCTATCAATAAAAATTATAAAATTATCATTGCTACCTCTCTAAGAGTTATTTTTGAGCTGTGTTGTAAGTTCTTAGAAGATTATGATTCTAGTATCATCACTAAAGGCAAGCTTGAAGATAAAGTTTTTGAAACTGTTTCTTATATTAAAAACTATAAAGGAAGTGATAAAAACTTCTATAAAAACCTTAATAATTCCTACACTACATATGATAACTATTTTGAACCAAATATTTTTAGCAGCAGTGTCAAAAGATCTAATTTAGGCTCTCACGGTGCTACAGACAAATTGAATAAAGAAGACATTGAGATAATAGCAGAACATGCAGGCTATTTTGCTCAACTCGTTGATGCATATTTGAAAGATAAAGGCTATATTTAATATGAACATTTCTTTTCAAGACTATCGTAAAGATGATATACATGGTGTTAGCCTTTACCCCGCTACTATGATCGCACCTGTACAAAATTTAGTAATGAAAAGTATTATTGAAACTGATGAAATAACAACTGTTTACGACCCTTATCATGGTTCTGGCACATCTCTATATGAAGCTGTTAAAATTGATGATAAATGTGAGGTCTATGGTTTTGATATAAACCCACTTGCTAACCTCTTGACTTATATCAAGCTTAAAGGTGTAACCAAGAATATTTTAGAAGACATCAATACTGTTAAAGAATTAGTTAAAACTGCTCCTGACATTCCTTTAGAGTTTGATAATATCGAGAAATGGTTTAGAAAAGATATTATAGTCAGCTTATCTAAGATAAGATGGTCGATAATTCAAATAAAAAGTAAAAGAAATAGATTATATTTTTGGTCAGTTTTCTCAAAGTTAGTCAGAAAGTATAGCAATTCAAGATCATCAACCTATAAGCTACATATTAGGAACAGCGAAGATATATTTAAAATAAAAAATAACGTAATCGGAGAGTTTCTAACCGAAATCAAAGTAAATGCAAAAAAGTTCAATATTAAAGCGAAGCACGTTAACCTTATAAAAGGTGATGTTCTTAAGTTAGGTTATAAAATTAAACCTAATTCAATAGATTTGACAATAACTAGTCCACCATATGGAGATAACCAAACTACTGTTACTTATGGTCAATTCTCATCTCTTCCTCTTTTTTGGATTGATAAGAAAGACCTAAAACTTGAAGGCTGGGAACTCGATAACTATTCAATAATTGATAGAAAGAGCCTTGGTGGAAGCAATAAAAATCAACTTTCAGAGATAGGGATTGAGCTAATCTCCCCCTATTTATCTAAGATCGGTCAAATCAAACAAAAAAAAGTTATAAATTTTTTTGCGGACTACTTTATATCTCTTGATCATATATGTGATGTAACTAAGAAATATATTGTAATGACCTTAGGAAACCGCACAGTTGATGGTACAAATATTGATTTAACATCTATAACATCTAAATACCTTGAGATAAAAGGTTTCGAAAATTTGCAACTACTTGATAGAACCATTCCGAATAAGAGAATGGCATCTATAGTTTCGTATAAAGAAGGAAATCCTATTTATTCCATGAATAAAGAATATGTAATTATACATAAGAAAAAATTAATTTAGTTATATTAAATCCCTTAATACTGATATTTTTATTTTTTAATACCAACTTAATCTGCTTTATCTTTCCCTCGCCGACACCGCTCAGAACAATAAACCACCTGCTCCCAATCTTTCTCCCATTTCTTACGCCACGTAAACGGGCGCTGGCAGACGGGGCAGTTTTTTTGCGGTAGGTTTACTTTTTTATGTGCCATCGTCTGCTCCCTTATGTCTATATAGCTCTACTTCATTATTAACGTCTACTTCTCTTCTTTTTGATGATCCAGCCCTTCATACTTTTTCACCCGTCGGCATTGGTCTGAGCAATAGACCATGCTCTCCCAGTTTTTATCCAGCTTCTTAGTCCAACTAAATTCGCGCTCGCAGACAGGGCAAAGTTTTTTGCGGACGTTCTTCTTTTTGTGCGCCATAATTTTCTCATTGGTTTGATATAGTCGATTCACTACCATCGGATACGGTGTCAGTCTTGCTTAACCTACTGTTTGTAGCAACCTTACTCGCTGTCATTGTATCCAAAGCAGCTGTTGCCAACTATATTACCATTGTCTCTTAATCATAAGCCCTATTTATACGTGCTATTCATAAGTGCTGTTCATAAGTGCAAGTCATCAGCATTGCTCATAAGCCTTAATAATTAAGCATTAACGCTTAATTATTAGCCATCAATCATAGCTGTTAACCAGTAGTGACTAATCGTCAGCTATTAATCAGTAGTTATTAATTATCAGCTATCAATCATAGTCATCAAAGATTTTATTAAGTCTATTGAGACTATTAACGATGAGCTTGCCAGATTGATCAGTACTGCTATCGATGAGTAGTTTCTCATCCATCCGCATTGTCAGTGGCTCTAATGCTTGCTTGAGGGCAGTTGCCATAAGCGCGGTCTGCTGAGTGATGTCAGGCGCATCGCTACCTACAGTTTGATTCTCTTCATTTTTAATCAGGCTTTCAGTCAAACTATTAGACAGACTATTCGCCATTTTCTGTGCCAGTTGTTCAACGGCATTGACCAGCTGCACCATCAGCGCTTTTTGCACCTCTTGGTTTTGCTTGAGATACTCGCCTTCTACCTTCTCAGCATTGTGATCATGCTTATATATTTGCATCAGCTGATTCAGACTTTTTTCAAAGCCGTTATCGATGCTATCGCTGACGACTTTGGCATTATTAACGACGCTATCGGCAAGTATTTTCTGTGCTTCTAATTGGGCGTTTAACTGTGCATCGAGTTGCGCTTGTTGTCCTGCTTCTCGTAATCGAGCGATTTGCTCCGGATCATTTTTCGTTAAGTATTTTTCAAACTGGCTACTGATGGCATTGAAGCCACTGGCCAAATCAACCAATTGGGCGACGATACGCGCGCCTGTATCGCCATCTTCACCGCCCATGGCTTTGTTACGCAAGAAGTCGGCTTTGATTTGCGCCCAACGCTCCATTTCCGCTTCGGTCAAGACACCGCGCATCTCACCAAGCTTGAGCAGATTACTCTCTGCGCCTTGGGTCAATAGCTGCGACTCGCCCAGATAGTGGTCATCTATCAGCTGATTCAGCTCACTCTTATTCATGACCGCCGACAGCTTTTCGGTCATCTTGTTCATATTACGATAACTGCCCTGTAGCTTAAATATCGGTTCAACACGATACTTGTCATCTTGCGAAGCGGAGGCAATATAGGCTTGGTTGACGTCTAGAATGACCTCTTGCACCGTAAACATATGACGCAAGATCGCGACAATCTCATTAATCTCTGAGGTGCTATACGGATAGGTCAGCTCGCTGCTTTGGGCTTGGGCGAGATTGGCATTGTCCGCTTTTGCCATTTTGATGAGACGATGAACGTCCGCTAAATCACGGTTGGCCAGTGGTGCGAGAACGGTGTTAGAAGTGAGCGAGTTTTCGATATAACTAAGCGCAAACACTTCTTCCATGCCGCTCATGATATCGCCTAGGTTGTAGATATCGGCACGGTTGGCAAGCATGTCAGGCACTTTAAATGCCTCGCCGCTCTCGGTATATGGGTTACCTGCCATGACCACGCAGAATTTTTTGCCACGCATGTCATAGGTTTTGGTTTTGCCTTGCCAAACACCATCGATACGGCGCGTACCATCACCGAGTGAGATAAACTTCTGTAAAAATTCCGCATGTGTATGCTGAATATCATCGAGATAAAGCATGACATTATTGCCCATCTCAAAAGCTAAGTTGATTTTATTCAGCTCTTCTCGTGCGGTGGCATTGGGCGCTTTTTCAGGATCTAAGGACGTCACATCATGACCAAGTGACGGACAGTTAATCTTCATAAAGATAAGGCCAAGACGGTTTGCCACATACTCCATCAAGGTGGTTTTACCATACCCTGGTGGCGATATCATCATGAGAATACCCATCAAATCGGTACGCTTATCCTCGCCGACCGTGCCCATCTGTTTCGCAAGGTTATCACCGATAAGTGGCAGATAGCTCTCGTTAATCAGACGGTTACGCACAAATGAGGATAGTGGACGCGGCATAAACTCGTCCAGTCGCAACGTCTCTTTTGAGTCATGTAATATCTCTGAGCGCATGGCCAAATAACGTCTATAGGCAGGAATGACTTGGGTATCATGATGATGCAGACGATTTAAAAAATCATCAACGGCAAAGGTTAAGGTCTGCTGATGGATACGCGCATGCTCACCTAGCAAATTATTGACTTGTATCTCAAGCGACACCTTACCCGTGCTACGCTCAAAGCTTTGCACTTGATTGAGCGGGTTATTAATACTGGTCAATGAAGGCGTTGATGAGGTAATTGATGAAAATGACAAGGCTGATGGTGTGCCACTTGTGCCTTGATTACCTAGTCCGTTACTGCCCAACCCTTTATTGCCTAGCCCTTTATCAAAGCTAGCACCTGAGTCAATAAGGCGCTGCACTAAAGCTTCACGTTGAGCATCGTTCAATTGGGTGAGTAAAACGGCTATTGCCTCCGGCACATAATGACGGCCACTTTCTAATTGCTGCTTGCGTAGCGCTTCTTTTTCTTGACGCTCAGCAAGCTGCACTTCACTGAGTGTCTCGCCTGTCTCATCCGTGCCATCAACTGATGCACTATCCGACTTAGTACCACCATAGGTTTTATCAAGTAAGGCATGAAACCATGTTGCCAATAGCTCATAGGCTGATTTGGGTTGAAAGCCAAGCTTGCCGATTGAAGACTGTAGTTGGTCAAAATTGGCGGTATTTTGCGTGCCACCTGATGCGCTATTCAACGTTTGGCTTAGCTGCTCACACAACTGCTGCGCTTGTTGACTGGTTTGCCAGTTTATTGTGTTATATGCGCCTACATTGGTTTCAACCGCCTGCCCCATCACACTAACCAAATATTCGCAGGCAAGCTGGACATAGCTTGGTTTGAAGATATTAGCGCCGTTATCAACGCTATCATCTTTATCAATGCTAGCACCGTTATCAGCGCTAAAACTGTCATCATTATGAGCCATAACAAAATGACGCATGACTTGGCTCATGTCCTCGACCAATAGCGATTTGGCCGTATCACTGCCCAATGCACGGCGCAGTTGCTCAGCGGTAGCTGCTCTATCTGTCCAGTTATTTGCGCGTGTCAGCACTGATTCATTTAGCCATTTGTCATAACCAAACTGGCGTAAGCTATCTAAGCCAAGCGCTTGTACGATATTCAGCTGCCAGTAAAATAACTGCGCCAAGGCACGTACTTGCGGGGTATAAATCAGCAACCCTGCCTCGCGCAAAGTCGGTAATATTTGCATCAGTAATAACGTAGCATCATGATCATGAATACCTTTGTCATAGCCTAGCTGATAGCGAGGGGTAGCATAAGCTTTGACCAGTTTAGACAATGGACTGTCATTATCAATATCACCATTAACATCAAGAGTAATGACAGTCGCATCGTATGCTTGATATAGACGGGCTTCGGTTAGGCCGTCTTGGCTGTTTTTGGCACTTTCGATAATGCTATAGGCCAAATACTCGGCGCGGTACACTTTGTCAGACTCGGAGGCGATATTCATGTCCCAATACGGGCGTAAGGCATTTAGCTCAGCATTATTAAGCACTTCATAATAGTCGGTACCCGTTAGATGCAAATTCAGCACACGCTTGCCATCTGACTGTTGACGACTCAATAAGGTCAAATCCAGTGGCTGAGTATTAACCGAAAAACGATGCTTACCCAGTTTGATGATTTGACCACCATCTTCAAACAAGTCCGACTTGTCTTTTAGACTCTTGTAGCTCTCGATTTGAATGGCTTTTAGACGGGCATCAATGTCATCTGCTTTGACGCTAAAGCCCATCGCTTGCAGCTCTTTTGCGATGTTACGGACTTTTTGCACCAGACCATCAGCCGCAAAATACGTATTTAGTGCTTCTTCCTCTGTAAAGCCTGTGACGCCAGTGCTTTGCGTGCGCTTCTTGATACTCTCAAGCATCCGCAGCGCGCCATCACCCAAGTTTTGCGCTTTACGGTTACGAGCATCGAGCAATTGCTGCTTATGATTTTCAAAGGTCTCGTAAATCTCTTCACGTTTACTGATGATATCGGCTAAAAACTGATCACCACTGTTGGTCTCTGGATCAGCGAATTGGCTCTCTAACTCTTCCAACTGTACTAGCAATTTTGCCATTTGCTCGTCTGATTTCTCAGGCGTATTGGCAATGGATAAGGCGTTGGCAATGGACTGACCAAACAGCTTAAACTGCGCGCCAAATTGCGCCACGGCCTCAGCAGAGCCTAGATTTTTGCGTTTATGATTAAGCTTGGCTTTGCTCTGATTTAGGCTGGCATAAATGGTCGATATGTCATCGATAATTTGCGTGCGTACTGTGGCATCGGCAACATCTAATGTGCCTAGCAACTCGGTCAATAAATCTAACCCTTGCGCTGTCTCATCGATTTTTTCTAGTACGGGTTTTAGCTCAGCATTGGTTTCTGCGGTGTTTAAGCGCTCACTGACATCGACCAATATGCCTTCGTAACTCGAAAGCGCTTCTTCGCCACTTAAAAATAGCACGGTTTTTTCAGCCAGCTCGCTTTCGGCTTCTTCTAACTGTGTCTGTAATGCTTGTAGCTTATCGGCATCTAGATAGCGCAAATCTTCCAAGCTGACCAAGCGACCTTTTTGGCGTCTTAACGCTGATAACTGATCGACATAATCACTGGCAGACTCAAAGCTAGTAACGCGTATCTGCCGCAAAATCTCACCTTGCTGTGTATCAGCATCGGCTAGCGCGGTTTGGGTTTGCTTTTGGATACTTTGTACTTTGGCAAACTCATCAATCACCAGCTCAGCCGTGGCCGTCACTTCTTTAATACTACTGGCGACGTCGCTCAGCTCAGGTTCAGACAACCAGTAATAGCTATCAAAGAGTCGGCTGGTATTATTGGTAAGCTCTTCATAGAGCTTCTGTGACACGCTTTGATTATCAATCAGGCGAGTAATGCTATACAGGTCTGAGATACCACGCACCAATTCTTTATTACCGATTTTGCCATAAAAACTCGTGCTCTCTGGCAACTCACTCACATACTCGTGTGAGGCATAAGGCGTGTGCCATATCTGCATTGGGTGAATACGAGATGGCTCGCTTTGGTCACTAAACAGTACCAAACGGCCATTCTCTGCCAAAGCCATACCGTTACAATAGATAGGGTTTGCCAATTGTTTTTTAATCAAGTTATAAGGAAACAGTCCCGTGACGCCCAAGTCTCGGTCGTAAAATAAGAATAAAACATCTTCCCCATTTGGCGATACAATTTTACGCTTAAACCGTAAGTCAGTAGCGCCAACGTTATTGGCCTCGAACAGCTTATACTCACCTGTCTGTAGATAGTAACCACCCGGAAACATGATGCCGTGGTCTTCTGGTAGCTGAACACATGACTGTCCAATCGCATCCAATCGCAGCACCGCTTCGGTCAAGGTGTTATAAACAAAATAACGGTAATCCTCTTCACGATATGGCAATATCTTAAGCAGTATTAGACTACCCACTTTGGCATAAGCAATCTCAGCATCCGTCAGCGACTGGGTGCGGTCATTGACCGGTTCGCTATAAATACCTTGCCCTGACTGCGTATTGTCCTCAATCTTGATGGTCAAATCGCCACCGACGGTTTCTACAAATATCGTGTCTAAGATATTCATATGGGGATATTTGCCATTCACCATTTGATCGCGTGTGGTCTCAATCCAGTCAAAACCATAAGCAGGCGGCAGTTCAATGTCACGCTCGCCTCGATTGTCCACATAAGCGACTTGCGCCGACTCTGGTGTACCTTGGCTAAAATCTAACGCAAAACGGAACACTCGAATATCGGTGATGCGCTCGCCAATCTGAAACGCCAACAGCAATTTGCTGTCTTTCACCGTTATTTGAATCAGGCGCGTTTGCTTGTAATATCGATACAACTCATTGAAATCTTGAACAAAGGCATCTTGAGCTAAAAACGTCCCTTTTAAGTCAACCTCTTCGAGCTGATACTCTTCTTCATTACCAGTTGGCTCGTTCAGACGATATAACGACAATACGTCTTTTATATTGCTCGCACGTTTGAGCCCCATAAAAACGTTGTAGCCAAACAGCAAATAATCGCCGACCTGCACCATGTCTTGTGCCACACAGTTGTACTCGGTACGAATACGAGTACGGGCGATGACTTGCATTTGAGTGCTGCCAAACTCTTCGAGACGCGCATTATTTAGCGTCTGTGTCTGCGTCTCTAAACGACCGCCTTGTTCTGTCAGACGTTTTTTGATGAGCTCATAAGCATTGCCTGAAGCAACGGCCTGATCGGTTTGGTTGGCTTGATTAGCGTTATCATTGCTGTCTGAATTTGTTGAGTTTTGCGTGTCCGCCATCGTTGCTCGTCCGTTTCTGTTTTTACATAATATAGTCAATCCTTTATAAAAGAGCTACAGCGTTAACCTCGCTTGAAGTATCACAGTTACATCTGCACTCGGTTGCCTTGACTCTCTTTTAAACTGAATCCACTATAAGAGAATTTTGGGCAATAAAGAATCATTGAAAGTAAAGAAGCACTTGGCTAATCTAAAAAAACGAGTGGTCACTGCTATTTTTTTAGATTAGCCAACTCATCATGATTCGTCGTTCTGAATCACCCTGAGTTAGCCAAAAAAATCTGCCGCCTACACGACAGATAATTTACTGATATTAATGTTGATTACTAATGCTAGATATATAAATATCAGTCAATTCGACCTAACTCTGTCAATTCGACCTGATATAGAATTAAACCGTTTTATCATCATTTTTCTGGTTTGATTTCATGGCTTGACTGGCCATCACACCATTGATGATACCGCTCAATGTGTCTGACTTACCCGCTAGGCCATCGATGGCTTTACCGATAGACAGTGACTTAGCAAAGTTGTCAAAGAAATGCGCTTCGCCGCCAACAATATCAATTTTGGCTTTCTGTAACGCAACTGCCAATACTTCAGCATTTTCTTTCGCAATCTCTTTACCAGCGTCAATCGAGGCAAGCGCTTCTTGCAAGGCCGTCTCAAGGCTCATGCGGAACTCTTCGTGCTCACGTGCTTCTTTGCTCATGCTACCCATGGCATTGAATTTCTCGACCAGACCATCTGCTTCGGCTTGGAAATGTGCGCGAGTAACTTCGGCTTTTGCCAATCCAACTTCGCGTTCTGCTTTGGCATTTGACTCACCACGAGCCGCGATGACTTGAGCATCTGCCATGCCTTTTTCACGCTCAGCTCTGGCGGTAGATTCACCGCGAGCGGCGATGATTTCTGCATCTGCCATGCCTTTTTCACGATTTGATTGCGCTTCAGCTTGTCCAGTCGCTCTAATAACATTAGCTTTCGCAATGCCTTCTTTTTCCAAAGAAGCGGCTTTGACTTCTTGGATAGCCGCTTCAGCAAAGCCATGCGCCGACTCTTCTGCCTTGATACCTTCGGCCATTTTAATTTTGGCTTCTGAATCTTTGGCGGATGCTTCAAGATTCGCAGCGGCAAGCGTGGTGATTTCGACGGCTTTATGCTTGGCAGACAGCTCTTCTGCTTCGGCTTTTTTCACCTGACGTACTTTGATTTCTTCCGCATCGGCTTCTGCTGCTAGGACGCGTGTCTGCTTAGAACGCTCAGCCTCGCTAATTTCGCGGACTTCTTTGATACGCTCTTCTTCTTGCGCAACGGTTTTGTCCACTGCAATACGTTCACGAATGACGTTGGCGATTTCTTTTTTCTCAAGCTCAATCGCACGTTCAGCTTCGATACGTTGCAAGTCAACTTCACGCTCACGAGAGACAATTTCTAAATCACGAGCACGCGTCACTTTTTCTTCTTCGATGACGACTGCACGCAGACGATTTTGACCTGCGACTTCGATTTCACGCTGCTGATTCTCACGCTGAATCGCCAAATCCTGCTCAACCGAGATAACGGCTGTTTCAGACTTTTTACGTTCTTCTTCTTCAATCTTGCGGGTTTCAGCCGTTTCGCGTGCAATCACTGACGAGATTTCACGTTGCTGTTTGGCTTCGGCATCGGCTTGTTGACGCTCTAGCTCTAACATCGCCTCTCTGGTTTCGACATTCTTTTTCTTAACAGCCAGCTCTTCATCACGCTCAAGCTCGTTGGTGATAACGTTTTGAAAGGCCGTTAATTGAGTAATCTTTTTGATACCTTCAGCATCTAAGATATTGCTTGAATCTAACGACGATTTTGGCGTTTGCTCTAAGTAATCAATCGCCACATCTTCTAAGACATAGCCATTCAGATCGTTACCAATTTCTTGAACGATACTGTCACGAAACTCGCTGCGGTTTTCAAACAGTTTGACGAAATCAATCTGCTTACCAACTGTTTTTAAGGCTTCAGAGAACTTGGCATTAAACAGCTCGTTGACAGCGACTTTATCTGACGCACGCTCTACCCCAACCGATTTGGCGACTTTTAGCACATCCTCTTCGGTTTCATTGACGCGCAAATAAAATGCCACGGTGATATCAGCACGCATGTTGTCTGCGCAAATCAAACCTTCTTTACCGCGTCTATCCACTTCTAAGGTGATGAGCGAGATTCTCATCAACTCTTTTTTGTTGATGACCGGCCAAACAAAACCACCATCAAAACGTACGGCAATTTTACTCACACCGTTAATAATGAGTGCTTTGCCCTGCTCGACCTTAAAGTAAAAGGCCTTGAGCATCAGTAGTGCGACCATCATAAAAACAAACGCCAGCACTACAACCACGCCGACGATAATGAGTGTGTCCATATCCATTCCTTTAATTAAAACATTCCATAATCAATTCTATATAAATCAGATACGCTATCAGGCTTGTTAAATTTACTGTTTATAGCACCCTTTATAGCACTTGTGCTTTATAGCTCTATCACGCACCATTCTTATATCTGCATTATTCTGAATCGACTATCACGAAATTTAAAACCGTTTAAATCATTGCTAAAAAATATTATGCCTAAACCAGAGATGCTTCTAAAACCTCTGACTAAATCCCTGTTCATTCTGTGAACTTATTCTGTGCTGAAAGCGGTAATGATGTGCTGAAAATAACGATGGCGAATCATCGTGACTAAATTACTTACTAGTGGCTAAATTATTTATATAGTCGATTCAATTTAAAAGTAGTACAAGGCAACCGAGTGTAGATGTATATCAAATACTTCAAGCGAGGTTAACGCAGTAACACTTTTATAGTGGAGTGACTATAGTGGTTATTTATCTTTTACAGGGGCTACGCGATAGGTATTGGCTGCCTCTAAATATTCCACCAACATCACTCGATCGCCTTGTTTCAGCGAGCCATGATTGATGTCTGAGCGAATTTTGAGTATCAACCCTGCACCGCCATCATTCAGTTCCACTTCGCCGTGTTTATCCGTGACACTAAGGGTACGCACAACCGCGATTTTGCCGATATTGCTAGCGGCATTGCGTCTAGGTATTTTGGCTATTTTGTTGCGGATGGGAGAAATAATGATGCCTGTCAGCCACATGGAGATGACCAATACAAAGATTAGCGCCCCTGTGCCGAATAGATAATATAAGATGCCTGAGTCAAAATTTTGATGTAAAAAACTGGTATAGAAGTAACTTAACAACCAACCAATTAAACTGATTAAGCTAAGAATAACGATAAGCGGCACGCCATACAGACCGAATTTGAGCAGCAGACCCGACACAAAGCCTGATGAGGTCAAATTGCTACCCTCGCCACTTGCATCGCCAATATCTACTGTATCCATATCTGCCATACCAAGTAGAGAAACCATCCAATACAAGGTCACAAACATCACCAATCCTGTAAAGACTATCGTCGGGTACAAGCTGATTTTGGTGATGAATATCAAAAACGACTCTTGCATTACGTACTTTCTCCTTTTGCTCAACTAATTCAGTATCTCTATATACAGTATGTTTATATATAGTATTTTGATACGCAGAATCTTGATGAGCCGTTTATAAAATTTATGTGACGTTCATGAAAACTTAAGTCACAGAATCAACTTATGTTTCTTTATTAATTATATAGACATCTCACCCTATAATACATAGATTTCGCCATTAGCGTCCCCAAATCGGTGAACGCACCATCCCGCCAGCGTCACTATTAATACTGTAGCTTGTGTTGCCAGATAACGAGCGGATAACGAGGCTACCTATATTTCTAGTGCCTTGGCTACTCACTTGCGAGCTACGCATTGGATAAACTGCATACTGTCCAGATGGTGATAACCGTGCAGGCTCATCGAGTCCTGTTTCTGCGAGATCGATGGTTTGACGGGTAGCCAATGTCATAACCGCAGCCTTGCGACCGTTGAGATACGCTAACTGCTGACCGTCTGCACTGAGTTGAGGACTGGCTACATAGCCACTAGTCGGCATAGGTATTGCATTGCCAGTGGCAAAGTCATAGCGATAGATACTTGGGCGTCCAGCACGGACTTTATCACTGGTATACACAAAGCTTTTGCCGTCAGACGCATAGCTTGGCTGTACCTCAGTGCTTGATAGTGTAGTCAACTGTTTGGTATTGCCATCGCTGAGACGCATCTCATAAATATCTGCGTTGCCGCCGACGGTTGAGCTATAGAGAAGTTTTTGACCATCAGGTGAGAACGACGCGGACATGTTACTGCCTTCAGCATTAACGATTAGACTTTGGGTTTTACTTTTTCTGTCATAGATATAAATTTTGGGGTTTTGACGTGGTGCTTGTTTACTATAAGCAAGCCACTGACCGTCCGCAGACCATGCAGGCGCATAGATATAACCCTTCAACTGATCAATCAACTGACGATCGCTACCATCAGGACGGATGCTATACAGTGTCGATATTTTTGCGGCACCTGTACCCTGCTCATCCACGTAGGCTATGCGCCCTTGACGATCGATCGCAGGCATCCGAGCCGTCAACGGATTGGTCTCAACTGTACTAATAGGCTTATTGACTGATGTGCTGTTCAATGTCTGACAGCCTGTGAGGAGTACAAACAGCGTAATGGCAATGGGCGTTTTTATCGTCAGTCTATTTATAACGGGTTTTGACATAGATGTTTTTAGCATAGAGGTTCTTAGCATAGAGTAATGTCCAATAAAGCCTAATGATAAACATGTCGAGAGTTTTAGAGAGTGAGCACCACTAGTGATGAGCCTAGAGTCAAAACTATCCCTCTAAAAAAATCAAATATATTACAGAAACATTACTCTAGTGTATCCTAAACTGGACTAAATTTTGGATAAAAAAATGCCCCACTGATTAGTGAGGCATTATTAAATTCAGCCGAAATATCTAATTTTTTACTCAATCATCAAATTATTTAGAAATAGCTTTGAAATACGCAACTTGATCGTCATTGCGGATAGTCAAGATAGGCACATTGTTCGCATTGTTATTGATGCTATATTTACCTTGTACGGTTGCCATGGTTGCCGTATCAAAACTTGCTTGCGGCTCAGGACACGCCATCATAGTACTGATGCCGTTTTTGATCTCTACATTGCCATTGACAACGCTATATCCAGCACTCATGTTGTTGCAGGTGTTCATAAATGCCACGTAATCTCTACCGTTGTCATTCATGAAATTCAAAGTTAAAGGTTCTGCCGGATTAAAAAACAGCTGAGTTACCTTATCACCATTGCTGCGTTTGGCAGCAACAAGCTGCCAGTTATGAGCTTGTAATATATCTGCAGTGATTGGCTGACTGACAGGCGCAGGTAGATTGGCGGTAGTCTGGCAACCAGCGGCAAGCGTACCAACGGCCAAGGTAGCTACCATCATTACTTTAGTCATACTTTTCATATAAGGTCCTCGTCTTATTGAACCTAAAATTTTCACTACTTATAAATCTTGCAGTGGATGCACCCTTTACAGACCTAGTGAAAATTTTGGTTTTATTATGATTCGTTTATTGTCTTATTCATTGCTTTAAACAATGGCGATATTCTGAACGACTAATAGTGAGGTGTCATTATGAATTGAGTGGTTGCTTGAGGGAGGTTTTGTTGCAATGCAAAGTCGACCGGATGTTTGCTATTGACCTTATTCACTAACGATGCTAAAACCTTACTGATGTCTTGTCTAAAGCAGCTAGGGCGTGTCCTCAATTAGCACATTGATATATTTAGTGTTCTTAAAATGATGATACACCTTATAGTCAAAGAATTTTAGAATCGCTACAAGGCGACCGACCGCAGATAGTACACTGAGTACATCTAGGACGGGTGACACCGTAACGGTTTAAAAGTGCTCTGACTATGGTGTCAGGTGAGCGCTGACATAAAAAACCCCACTAAATAGTGAGGTGTTTTGATGTCGTATAACTATAATATGGCACTGCATATGACTGCTAGTGCCGCTTACTGATACCTTAAATAATCAATCTGGGTTTCAGTAAAATTATCAGCCACCACTTTAGATAACGTCTGTACCAGTTATATTTGGCTGATCAGTAGCGGGTGCCGTCATACTTGACATAGATTGGCAACCTACCAATACTGTCACCATTAAAATACCTGTCATCAATGCTTTGGTCATGTTTTTCATATAAGCTCCTAGAATAGTTTTAAAACACTTTTGGTTCAAATGAAGTACAAATATCATTGTACTAAAGCTATAGATAGTGGGCTGTCCTTCTCCCAATGACCATAACTTATTTGCACTTTTAGCATACTTGTCTCTTACATCACTGTAAGTTAATTAATGTTAATGAAATACGCTTATTGAGTCTTCGTCTCTTGTAGAGAAGCATAACCTGACAAGCGTTTACGCTCAGCATCGTCAAATAGCTGCTGCTCAAGTTGGTTTACCTGAATTTGCGCTTGAGCTTGATCTGCACTTTGGCTTAACAAGCGCTGTTTTTGTGTTTGATATTGAGTAAAGCGCTGATCAAAACTGGCATCTTCTTGGTCTACTTGCGCCAGTCTCTTTGCTGCTGGCGCACCTACTAGCTCTCGGCGCATATTGTATAATGCTTCAGGCGTCGCGCCACGAGCTTTCATTTGTTCAGTACGATCCATAAGCTCACCAAGATTGGCTTGCTGCACGATATTGGCTTTGGTGACACTATCTGGCAAGCGGCTGATATAGTCTTGTCTGGCGGCTTCTTTTTGTGCCTCAGAGGTTTGTTTGTTTTGGTTGATTCTGACCATCTCTACACTATAGTCATCATAATCATCCTCTGTACCAAAAAACGCACTAATGGTGTCCTTTGCAAAATATTGCTGACGTAGCTTGGCCACATCTTGTTGTTGCTGTGCTACAGCGTTTAAATCCAGTTCACCACTTTTTGTCGCTTGTAGTTGTAGATTGCCATAACGCTTTTCTATCTCTGGGAGCGCTTTGAGATACGCAACATACTTGCCAAATATAGCGACCGCTTGACTGGCCGCAGGCTCTGGGGTGTGATGGCGAATGTAACTCTCAACACGCGCAAATATAACGGCTTCTTCCTCCTCTCCTAATGCGGATAAAAAATAATCAAATAAACGCCGTAACCCTTGAGTGACGACCAACTGTTTGTTTTCATCAATAATAATTTCGCCATCGACATCGGTACCTTGCAAGGAGCGCGGTAGGTTCTCAAGCCCTGTTTTAAAGCTAGTATTACCTTGATTGGTAGCCACACCAGTACTGCTAGTTAACTGAGGCTTATCAATCTGGCTATTTTCAGCAGCATTATTTTGACTACTAGAAAGTATTTCAGTCGCTTTATCTTTATTATCGCTGGGCTTAAACCATAGGATAACAGCTATCACGATGGCAATAATCACAGCAATACTGATAAAAGTTAAAAAAGACTGACGGCGGTTATTTGACATAGCAAAAACATCTTATTTAATAAATCAATTGATATACGAATTTAATATAAAGAAGCAGGGTCAAGGCTATTGATCCTGCTTAAGGACGAGCCAGTTATGACAATATTATAGGCGTGTTATAGCTAAGCTTTATAAGTTAGCTTTTTTCAGACGATTTACTTGATCGCGGTACAAGGTTTTTGGGTCCGGTTGTCCCCACGCTGTTAATCCTAATACCTGATTGACTGAGTCCAAATGATTCATTTTATAATCATCTCGAATGACATATCCAAGACGACTTGAGCAAGAAGATACTAAGCCATCATTTGGCTCGCCAGCAAACGCAAGCCCTGTAGCAGCTAGTAGATAATCACTTGGATCAAGACCATTCGTTATCTGACCGATACCACTAAATGAGTAGTACTTAATACCATTAACCTCAGTATCAGCGGGTTGACCACAATAGCTCGTCGGCATTGCAGCAGGGAACTTAGCATTGAATGGTGCAGAACCTTTAGCAGATAGGGCTTGGAGAGTTTGCCAGCCATCTTGTTCCTGTACCTTAATACCTGAACCAATATCTAACGAACCACCAAGCAGCTCGAATATAGGTAACAAGGCCTGAGTCACTAGACTGGTTTCAGAAAGCTGAAGTTCTTCCATCGCTACATCTGCAGTTTTTGAGCCTTGCTCCGGACTTGAGATGGCGGTTACTGAAGCAACATATTGCGGCGCAACACCCGCTACATAGCGTATATCAATACCGCCCTGACTATGCCCTAGTAAGTTAACTTTTGGACTTCCTGATATGGCACTAATGGTTTTAACTTGTTGCAGCAGTTGCTCACCGCGAAATTCACTGTTATGAATAGCAGAAGTTTTAGTTGCAAATACGTTTGAGCCACCACTCATCAAGGTTTCTGGAATACCATAAAAATAGTCGAGTACGCCAAATAATCTATTAAAGCCATTAGCACCATGAACCAGCACCACTGGATATTGGGTTTTGGTATGACTGGACGTCCAATATTTATTACTGACCAGTTTACATCCGTTAGCATTGGCACAGTTGTAGTACTGACCAGCTGCTTGAGCGGAGGTGGTTTGCATGGTCATCAGTAATACACCGGTGGCAATGACACCTAATGATGGTAAAAATGCCTTTGGCATCTTCAAAGCAGATAAATGAGCATTAAGTGTCATAGAAACATCCTTGTTATGTTTTTGATTGATTGTCTTGGTATCGTCTTTATATAGATTTTTTTACATATAGAATTCTTATATAAAGCTTTTCTATGTAGCAACGACACTAAACTGCGGCTCATCCTTTTAGCCGCGTGTAATACAGTATATCCATACTTTAAAATATTTAGTCAATTAACCATTAAGGTTATAGGTTGGCATTTTTAAGACGATTAACCTGAGTACGATAAATAGATTTTGGCTCAGACTCTCCCCATGCTGTCAAACCTAGCACTTGATCGGCTGAATCTAAGTGATTCATTCTATAATTATCACGAATCACATAACCAAGACGACTTGAGCAGGCAGATACCAAACCATCGTTAGACTCGCCTGCAAACGGTACACCCGTTACTGCCAATAGATAATCACTAGGATCAAGTACGCTCGTTATTTGTCCAACACCACTAAATGAATAGTATTTGATGCCATTGGCAGCAGTGCTGGTCGGTTGACCACAATAACTGGTTGGCATGGCAGCAGGGAATTTAGCGTTAAATTGAGCAGCACCATCGGTCGATAGCGCCATCAATGTTTGCCAGCCATCTTGTTCTTGAATCTCTGAAAAGCTGATACCAGAGCCGATATCTGTAAAGCCACCAATCAAATTAAACAGCCCTGATACTAACTCTGTGGTGATGTTTGACGGGCTTCCAGTATTGTTATTTGGCTCAAGCGTGTTTTTGACAAAATCTGCCGTTTTTGACCCTTGCTCTGGGCTTGATACGGCAGTTACTGACGCCACATATTTTGGCGCAACACCAGCGACATAACGAATGTCTATACCGCCTTGACTGTGCCCAAATAGATTGACTTTAGATTTGCCTGAAATGGCAGTGATGGTCTTGACCTGTTGTAGCAGCTGCTCTCCACGAATCTCACTGTTATTGACGGCTGATGTTTTGGTGGTATATACCTGTGAGCCACCTTTCATCAATTCTCCAGGTATTCCATTAAAGTAATCAATGATTCCAAATAATGTAGTGAAGCCCCCAAGTCCATGAGCCATGACGACCGGATACTGAGTTTTAGTGTAGCTCGAGGTGAAATATTTACTATCAACCAGCTTGCAACCGTTGGCATTAGCACAGTTATAATACTGTCCAGCTGCTTGAGCAGATGTGGTTTGCAAGGTCATCAGAAGGATACCGGCAGCGATAGCACCGAGTGAAGGTAAAAATGCGCTGGGCGTGACAGCTGCAGCAAAAGAGGTCTTTAGAGTCATAACAACATCCTTGTCATCAATAATTTTGGTTATCTTTACCTCCCAAAAGGAGTAAAGATTGCTGCTAATCCCTTTAGCAGACAAAATTACATTACTTATATATTCTGTAACATTCAACTAATTTGTCAAAATATGAATATATTACCGTGACTGAACAGTCATAACTGCCCTTCTTTGGCTGTAAAGCAATTATTATCAATCACAATGATAGGTTAGCTATCACTTAACGTAAAACTGTCATCAACCCATTTATGGTATAATCTACTCACATTAAACCCATAATTATAAGATAGATGATGATGATTAAAAAATCTCTTATCCAATCCCCAGAAGCCATAGAAAAAATGCGTGTCGCCGGTAAACTTGCCAGCGACTTGCTGGTTATGTTGGACGAGCACGTTAGAGTGGGCGTCAGCACCGAAGCATTGAATCAAATTGCTCATGACTATATTATCAATGTACAAGACGCTATCCCAGCTCCGCTCAACTATAATGGTTTCCCAAAATCAATCTGCACCTCGGTCAATCATGTAGTTTGTCATGGTATCCCAAGTGAAAAGAAACTGCTAAAAGATGGCGACATCATTAATATCGATGTGACGGTTATCAAAGATGGTTATTATGGCGATACGTCAAAAATGTGGATCGTGGGCAATGGCTCCATTATGGCAAAGCGTATCTGTAAAGTGGCACAAGATGCCCTTTATGCTGGCATGAGTGTTGTCAAAGATGGCGCACGCCTAGGCGATGTAGGTGCTGCGATTCAAGAAGTGGTCGAGCCTGAGCGTTTCAGTATCGTGCGTGAGTTCTGTGGGCATGGTATCAGTAATGAATTCCATCACGAGCCACAAGTCATGCACTATGGCAAAAAAGGCACAGGGTTCGAGCTAAAAACAGGTATGACCTTCACCATCGAACCCATGATTAATGAAGGTAAGTGGCAGACCAAAATCTTACCTGATGAATGGACGGCAATCACCAAAGACCGCAAACTGTCTGCGCAGTGGGAGCACACCATGGTCGTCACAGACAATGGCTGTGAGGTGTTTACTGCCCGCCCTGAAGAAGATTTAAGTTTTTTAACACAGTAACATCATAAAAGATCGCTTAGGCGGTCTTTTTTTTGGCCAATAATTCAGGCATATTGAGTATTGTGCTTACCCGCTTTTTATCTTTATACTCTGATGACTTAATAACTTATATTAGTAACTTCTATTTGTGGCTTTTATCAGCTACCAGCACATTGGTGATTCTACGCTTTTCAGCTGAAACGTTTTATTTTTAAACTCTTAACGGGATAACACTCATGTTTACTTGTGATGCCGCATCGATTGATCTGACACCGCTCCCTTCATTTTCATCTAAGACCGTGACTGTCGACTCCTTGCAACCGGCGACGAATGCGACGGAAAAAACCCTACTCGGTATTCCTGAATGGTTAACCCAAATAAATTTGGATATCAGCCGCGCGCTTGAGCGTGGTGTCAATATTCGTCAATTAGTGGCAGCACGCGCGTGTGCTATTGATGGCTTACTCATCGCCTTGTTTAAATGGTTTGAGCTGGATAAGACCGATTTGGCATTATTTGCCACCGGTGGTTATGGTCGCGGTGAGCTGTCGCTTTATTCAGATATTGATATTTTGCTGCTTTCCCCTGATGAGGTTGGCACTGACGCCAGTGGGAAAATCGATCGGTTGGTGGCGCTGTTGTGGGATATAGGGCTGGAGCCCGCCCTCTCTGTACGTAGCGTGAATGATGCTTTGGAAGCTGCGCTCGATCATACGATTGCTAGTGCGCAGTTAGAAGCTCGGCTCCTGATTGGTAATGATACTTTGCAAGATTTTCCGGCTCAAATTGTCAATAAGCAATGGTCGCCGCGCGCTTTTTTTGAGGTAAAAACCGAGGAAGCCAGAGCGCGTTACTTGCAGCATAATGCGACGGAATATAATCTAGAACCGAATATCAAAACAGCGCCTGGTGGCCTGCGTGACATCCATATTATCGGCTGGGTAACCAAACGTTATTTTCGGGTCACTAAGCTCTATGATCTGGTACAGCAGAACTTTTTGACCGAAAAAGAGTTCGACGAGCTGAGCTTTGCCGAAGGTTATTTATGGCAAATACGGCATCACTTGCACGAATTGACTGGACGTAACGAAAACAAGCTACTGTTTGATTATCAGCGTGACATTGCCCAGCTGATGGGTTATGAGGCACAGCCGGATGATCAACCCAATGCCGCTGTTGAGCGCTTTATGCGCGACTATTATCGCTGTGCCATGCAGATATCAACGCTGTCTGAGATGCTGACCAATCACTATTATGAGACAATCATAGAGCCCAATCTACCTGATGATGAGCGCCCAAAAAAGCAGCCGATTAATGCGCGTTTCAACCAAGTTGGCGACCAAATCGCCATGGCGCATCATCGCGTTTTTGCTCAGCATCCTGAGTCAATTCTCGAGATGTTTTTACTCATGGGTCAGTACGGTATCAAAAACGTCCGGACACATACATTACGAGCACTAAAAATCGCCGCGCGCGGTATCGATCAAACTTACCGTGACAACCCTAATCACCAAACGCTATTTTTGGCCAATTTAAAAGAACAAAACTACTTGTTTCATCGCCTGCGTACCATGAATCGCTATGGCGTTTTGGGCAATTATATTCCTGCTTTTTCCCAAGTCACCGGTCTGATGCAGTATGATTTATTCCACCGTTATACTGTTGATGCCCATACGTTGTTTTTGATCCGCATCTTGCACCGCTTTACCGATCCGAATTTTTATGAAGACTTTCCACTGGTCAGTTCCCTCTTTCAGCGTATTGAGCGCAAAGAAATTTTAGTATTAGCAGCCATGTTTCATGACATTGCGAAAGGTCGCGGTGGCAATCATAGCTTGCTTGGTGAAACTGAGTCGATTGAGTTTTGCTTGGCACATGGCATGAGTAAAGCAGATGCCAATTTGGTTGGTTGGCTGACCCGCTATCATTTATTGATGTCGATGACCGCGCAGAAAAAAGACATTTCAGATCCAGAAGTGGTGACACTTTTCGCTGATTTGGTTGGCAACGTCACCCACCTGAATCATCTGTACGTACTGACCGTCGCCGATATGAACGCGACCAATCCACAGTTATGGAACAGCTGGCGGGCGACCTTGATGAAACAGTTATACTCGCAAACGCGTCGTATTTTACGTGCTGATATCGATGCGCCAACCAATCGTCAAGACATGATCAGCGCCACGCACAAGCAAGCAATGGTCATGTTGGATAACGTCGATAATCAGCACATGAACCGCAGTGAGGTACTTAGACTGTGGGATGACTTAGGTGATGAGTACTTCTTGCGTGAGATTGCTGAAGATATTTTATGGCATACCGAAGCCATTTTGAACCATCCACCGATTGGGCTTGCCTCTAATGCCGATAGCCCACCATTGGTGGTACTGCGAGAGCATCGTGAGCTGGCACTGGATGCTGTGCAGGTCTTTGTTTACACCCAAGATCAGACAAACCTATTTGCCGTCACTATGGCCGTATTTGATCAAATGAATCTAGATGTTTTAGACGCACGCATCATCACTGCCACTCGTGATTTTGCGTTGGATTCTTATGTACTGCTAGATCCTAGTGGCACATTATTGGTCGATGAAGACAGTCAGCAAGAGCTTAAGCAGCGCTTAATCAATGCCTTTAAAGACCCCACCGTACTGAAGCTTACGAATAAACGAATGCCGCGTCAGCTCAGACATTTTGAGGTGAAGACGGTGATTAATTTTGAGTTTAATGAAGCATCAGGTCAGCACATTATGAGCTTAGAAACCCTCGATCAGCCAGGGCTACTGGCACGGGTGGGACAAGTATTCTTGCAGGAGAAAATTGAGGTACATGCGGCTCGCATTACCACACTAGGCGAGCGTGCAGAGGATATGTTTTATATCAGTGATCAAAATGACGAGCCTTTGTCTGCCGACAAGTTAGAAACGTTAAAAACGGCATTGACAACGAGTCTGAGCTTACATAGCGATAGTGCTGCAACTTAAGCAGTGTGGTCTATTAAGAAGTTTAACGAGTAACGAATATTGTGGATTGGGATTGGCGCTTTAACGTAAAAAGTAGATTGGTGCTAGATAAGCAGGTCATGCCGTTTAGCATCAATCTATTTTTCATACAGTAAAAATCTTACTTTCATGATAAAAAGTTATCGGAATAGATAGCAGAGTTTATAGGATACTTCTATATATCATCTCGCTGGCATGAGCGTTGAGCTCGTCATCAGCCAAATCTGGTGGCAAGATATTTGCCTCTACCTGTTGTTCACCTAACAGTAATCGTCCAGCATCGACCTCTTTTTTTAGCAAGCACTGCAAACTTGAAAGATGGAACTTGGCATCATAATGCTCATAAAGCGCTTGCAAGGAAATAGGTGCTTTAGCGTGAACATCGAGATAGAGACTGTCATCTGCCAAGATAATCATCTCGTTTAGCGCCTCTTCCCTCAGTACTTCCTGTTCATTAATTCGGCGTTGTAAGTTGTTGGCCAATCGACCTTTGAAAGCCAGCATAATGATGAAAATCAGCGTTTGTAGCACAAATAAAGCGACATACTGCCACAAAGGTAGCGATATGCTAAATAGCCTACTGAGTAACATAAGTACCGTAGCCACGACCACATAGCTGACCAACTGCCACAGCAGCCACATCATAAAGCTGTTGTCACCGAACCAAAACATCTGCCGCTCTTGCAGGCGAATCAAATGATGGCGCGCCTGCCACCAATGATTCTCACGCTGTTTCAATTGTTTGTATAACTCTGTGCGCGGCGTACTGTTACCCAAATTTTTATTCTGGATATTTTTGGCATTGAGATCATCAGTTTTTGAGACACTAGCCATGTCAAATTATCCTTACCATAATCTGTCGTTACCGCTGACAGTCACTTTTATATTATTATCAGTTATAAAGCACCAAACTTATGCCAACGTCTTAGATTTACTTATCACGTCACAATTTTGCTGTGAGCCTCTATTCCAGAGGAGATAAATTAGCCATGATAAGCAAAAGACAAAAAATAAGAGAAGTGCTACACTGCTTGAATGTAAATTTTCTTTATAACTTTATTATTAATTGTCTATTATAGTTACCCTACTTATGAATCACAACTTAACCTCTCTGCATCCTTACCCTTTCGCTAAAATGGCAACGTTACTTGCTGATAGCACGCCAGCCCATAACCACAGTGCAATCAAGCTCGGCATTGGTGAACCAAAACATGAACCACCTGAATTTGTACTGGACGTATTACGTGAAAACTTGGACAAAATAAGCCGTTATCCCACCACTAATGGTACTTTTGAGCTACGTCAAACCATCGCCCATTGGCTAGAAAAGCGATTTTTCTTAAATCATGTCGATGCCAACACGGAAGTATTGCCAGTCATGGGCACGCGCGAGGCGATTTTTAGTTTTGTACAAGCGGTTGTTGATCATGATGTAGCGAATCCGGAGAGCAGTCTATCTCCTACTGTAGTTATGCCCAATCCGTTTTATCAAATATACGAAGGTGCGGCGATACTGGCACAAGCAACGCCTTACTTTGTGCCTTGTACACTAGACGATGATTTTAAAGGCGACTATCGCGCGGTACCAAAAGAAGTATGGATGCGCACGCAGTTACTATTCGTTTGTAGTCCGAACAATCCAACAGGTTCGGTCATGACAATGGATGATTGGGAATATCTCATTCGCCTATCAGATCAATACGACTTTATTATTGCTAGCGACGAATGCTATAGCGAGCTATATTTTGATACGGTGCCGATTGGTCTATTGCAAGCCTGCGCCGCTTTTGGACGCCATGACTTTAAAAACTGCGTGGTATTCCACTCGTTATCCAAGCGTTCAAACTTACCGGGTTTACGCTCTGGATTTGTGGCAGGCGATGCCAAAATCTTGCAGTCTTATTTGCAATATCGTACCTATCAAGGCTGCGCAATGCCAATACCCCATCAGCTTGCCTCTATCGCGGCTTGGCAGGATGAAAAGCATGTTGAGCATAACCGTGTGCTGTATCGAGAAAAGTTTGCCTTATGGATGTCTGAGCTTGGTGAGCTACTAGAATTGCGGATGCCAGAAGCTGGATTTTACTTTTGGATCAAAGCGCCTAAACAGTTCGATGGTGATGATGAACTATTTGTCAAAGCCTTATACGAACAGGCCAATATCCATGCACTGGCTGGGCGTTACCTGTCACGTGAAGTCAATGGCAAAAACCCTGGGCAAGGTTATGTACGCATTGCGCTTGTCGCTAGTGTCGATGAGAGCCGTGAAGCGATCAGCCGTATTCGTAAACTACTGGGTGCGTAGGCAGTATATTTAAAAGTATTAAGCGAGACACTAACCTCTAATAACCACAATTTAACTGTGGCTATTAGAGGTTTTTTGCTTTAATAATGCTATAGTAAAGTGGCTTTTATCAAATATGCCATCAAGGATGATGCCATGCCCCATCTTGATTTTAACCAGCCGCCTTTTGATGTGTTGAGTCTGGCTGAACGCCAAAGCATTAGAAAAAATACTCAAATTCGCTACCTCGCCAAAAATGAGCATCTAACTGCCGAAGAATTGCAGTATCTGTATGTCGTCATCAAAGGACAGATTGAGCAATTGCTTGACGGTGAGTTTGTGGCCTCTTATTTGGGTAGTAATCACTCCGACCAGCTCAATAATAACGACTGGTTCGACAGCCGTCGTCTGCCTGAATCATTGACTGAAAACAGCCCTAATACTGGAGCATCACAGACCTATCAGTTTCGAGCCGCTGAAGATACGTTGCTGCTCCAAGTCGCTGGTAGCGCAGTCGATAAAATCAGCGCCCAAAACCATCTAGTCCGTCAAATGCTGTCAGATAAGCTGCCTGAACGGCTAAAAGCATTACAGCAACGCCGTCACAATAAAGCCATAGACCCTGCCAGCTACAACGACCAACAAGAAGTGCAACAGATCATGTTGCAGCCTGTCATTGACGTCAATCTATTGCCAGTTCATATCGTCGATGCCAATAATAGCTTATACGAAGCCGCTTCTATCATGACGAAAGCGGGGCTAAAACATGTACTAGTACGTCCCTTGAACCATCTAGAGCATAGGAAAGAAACGCGACATGGTACTGGTCATCTGTTAGGTATTTTAACCGACACCGATATTTGCCGCGCCGTGAGTGACCAGCAAAACCCTGCCACGACTACATGCCAGCGCTATGCTAACTTTAACCTGCGTACCATCAAAGCCAGTGATGAGATTGGTGATGCCCTATTGACTATGACCCGCTATCGCATCCATCGGCTACCAGTGATTGATCATAATGGGGATGTCGTCGGTATACTGGGACAAAGCGATATGCTTGCGCATATTGGCCATCACTCTCAGCTCATTAGTATCCAAATCGAGCAAGCAAAAGATTTATCGAGCTTAGATACTGCCGTCGAGCTTATCGGTCGTTACATTCGCGCACAACATCAAAACGGCGTCAAAATCGGCAACATCAGCCGTATGGTACAGACCTTGAATGCACAAGTATTTACCAAGCTTTGGCAACTTATCGTACCTGCTGAAGTTATGAAAAATACCTGCTTAATCGTGATGGGGTCAGAAGGTCGCGGTGAGCAAATCATGCGTACTGACCAAGACAATGCGCTCATCTTACGTGATGGCTATACTCATCCTGATCTGGCGCAATTTGCAGATACTTTTAATCACCATTTAGCAGACCTCGGTTATCCACTGTGTGATGGCAATATCATGATGACCAACCCTATGTGGCGACAGCCGCTAAAACAGTTTAATGCCCAGATTGGTTTATGGTTTAAAAACACCAATCCTATGCATGGTATTTATTTGTCCGCCATACTGGATGGCGAATACGTCTGCGGAGATGAGTCATTATTGACTCAGGTGCGTCAACATTTAAAGATCGCCCACAGGCAGTCAGACCCTATGTTTGTACGCCAGTTCGCCCGCGCCGCGCTACAGTTCGGTGATGTCAATCAGTGGTGGCAAAAGTTCGTGCCTTTGCTCGGTGGCAAATCCGTGTCCGAAGACATTGATCTAAAAAAAGCCGGTATCTTTCCACTGGTTCATGGCATTCGTACCTTAGCGTTAGAAAACGATATCTTAGACGTGCCTAGTAGCAAAAACCGCCTTAAAGCTTTGGTACAAGCGCGCGCCTTGACCCAAGAGCGGGCGGATACTTTACTAGAAGCCTTGGAGTTTTTTATGGCGCAGCGCCTATCCGTTGCGCTCTCCACTGAAGATAAGCATGCACGGCAAGTAAACCCAATGACCTTGACCGCGCTTGAGCGTGACTTATTAAAAGAGTGTTTGGCTGTCGTAAAAAGCTTTAAAAACCAGCTACGTCAGCATTATCAATTAGAAATTGCATAAGTATGACAATCGTATAAGTATAGAACTCGCATCAATGGATGAGCGACAAATATGAGTTGGCTAACACAGTTATCTTGCGCTTGGCAGAAAAAACAGCTACAGCGTCCAGAATTGGCATTGATGTTTACCAAACCTTTGGCTAAGCAGTGGGTAGCAATTGACTGCGAAATGACGGGACTCAATCCAAAAAAGCACCATTTATTGTCCGTCGCCGCGATTCATATCAATGGCAATACGATTGACACCGGTAATGGCATGCATATCATATGCAAGCCTCCAGTGATGCCAGACCGTGACACCATTGTGATTCATGGGCTGCGTACCGCTGATGTCGAGCATGGCATGAGCTATGATGAGATGTTGGCATTACTGCTACCCTTTATTAATAATCGACCGATAGTAGGGTTCTGCCCACAAATAGATACGGGATTTTTGAATCCTTTAGTCAAACGCTATATGGGCACGGCACTACCCAACCAAGTCATCGATTTGCGCCATTTGTACAGTCGACGCATGGGTGATCGCACTCAGGGTGTCCCCAACCAATCACAACAGCTGCGCAATATCTTAGCGCACTATAATATCCCTGATCTGGGCGCTCACGATGCTTATAACGATGCGATCATGACCGCCATGGCATTTTTACATGTGCGCTAGCGTGCGTGCGTATTTTGAAAATTCAGCTAAAAAGGTTTTCAACCACGCCTGCCATCTACGCGAAAACAGTAACTCATGTTAGTATAGGCGGCTTTTGCTACCGAATAAAAGATGCTCATGCGACCTACTTCTAGACTCTGTCATTCCTCCGTGCTTACCGCCAAATTATCGCCTATTTTTGGTCATTTGCGATCGTTTAATCAGACTCATAAATGGTTGGTTGCGCTGATATTAGTGGCAGCCCCGCTGTATGCGCAAGCAGCATTGCCCAAAGCTATTCAAGCGGCATTATCACGAGCTGACTTAACAGAAGCTGATATTAGTATCATCATCACACCAGTCGGTGATAAAAACGCCAGTCACCTGCCCGCTCCGATTCAGGTCATCGATAGCAGCTCGGATAGCTCCTCTAAAAGGGTTTCTCAACCGAAACAAACCGCTAACGTAAATGCTGATATAAAGGGTAACGCCCAAACAGCCACGCAAAATAATAATGACAAACTCAATGAGAAAAGCCATCTGCTCCAACAGAGTACATTGGTTACCATTGAGCGGCGAACCATTGAAAGACATGAGCAAAAATTGCATGCTTACACTGATGATCCTTACACTTATCAAAGCTTAGAAAGTATCCCAACGATATTGGGTGATAAGGCAAAAACAACCATCGTTAACGACGATGGTAGTAATGCCAATATTACAGAAAATAGCGATAAAACCAGTAACATTAATACTGATGCTGCATCCATAAAGATTTCATTTTCACCAATATTGAATCACCAATCCGATATCGCTCGCACGCCTGCCAGCACCATGAAGCTCGTTCCCAGCTTTATTGCTTTAGACACCCTAGGCGCTGATTTTGTCTGGCATACCCGTGTCTATCATACAGGCCTTGTCATCGGTGACCGCTTACATGGTGATCTGATTATTCAAGGCAGTGGTGACCCAAAAATGACCCACGAGCGTTTAAAACAGCTTCTCTATAAAGTAAAATCGTCGGGTATTCATCATATCGAGGGTGATATTATTGTCGACAGTGCCGTCTTTAAAAATGTCACTAAAGATCCTGCCGCCTTTGATAACTCACCACTGCGTCCTTACAACGCCAGTCCCGATGGTTTTTTGGTGAATTTCAGTACCATTGGCATCAAAAGCTATCCGTTAAACGATGACCAAGCAAGCCTGACTTATACACCGCAATTAGCAAATTATGATTTGCCCAGCATAATAGATACGCGCTCAGCTGCTTGTGGACAAGCGCGTTATAGTCTCGCACCGCAGTGGCAAACGAAAAAGCTTGTGTTAAATACCGGTTTGCCCAATAGCTGCCAAGAGCACGCTTTTTATGTCGCTTATCCTTATGCCAAAGATTTTTCGGCACGTGTTGTCGCCGCAAAATGGCAAGAGCTAGGCAATACCTTAAGTGGCGATGTCATCACCCAAGAAACGCCTTACACTACAGCAAAAAGCACTAAATCCACGCATGGTTTGTCAGCACTGTCTATGTCTCCGCTGCCCATTGCCAGCTATCCGTCCTTGAATTTGACTAAGCAGATTTATGATATCAATCACTTCTCAAACAATGTCATGACTGAACAAGTGGCGCTATCGATTGGCGCTTATAGCCAATCTACTATGGTGAAAAATAAAACCAAAGCAGGTAGCGTTGAAGCCATTAATATTAAAAGCAACGCAGAATCTGATATAACTAGTGCAAATAGTGATACGCCAAGCGATGTCAATGCCGCAAATAATAAAACCATCAATAAGCCGACAACCAGCTTATATCAGTTTGGCAAACCTGCTGTTACGGACTATCCTGCGGCCTTACAAACGATAAATCAGTGGTGGCAGAGCCATATGAACACACCAGCACCGTATCTAACCAATGGCTCAGGACTCTGCCGTGATTGTACGATAACGGCTGCCAACTTAAGCGAGCTATTAACTTACGCTTATAGCCATCCTAGCTTCGATGCTTATGTCAATTCGTTAGGCATCGCTGGAGTCAGTGGTACCATTGCTGCTCATGGCGCACGCTTACCCGATTCAGCCGCCACAGGGCGCGCATGGATAAAAACAGGCACTCTAAATAATGTCACCTCAATGGCAGGCTATGTCAAAGGGTTGTCGGGACAAGATTATGTCGTTGTTGGACTCATTAATAGTGAGCAAGCATTAAACGCTTATACGGCTAGACCCGTGTTAGATGCGATGCTTGATTGGACAGCGCAACATTAAGTGTTTTTAACATCCTATTTTTCACCTTTATAAAGGGTCGCTCATGTCACGCAAGACAACCAATCTCAATAAACCCAAGACTCATTCAGATCGCAGTGCGCTACCGAAAAATCATGAGTCAGCTCAATCCCAACTGGCACAATATGTGGGATTTTTTGCGGTGGGCTATATTCTTGCCAGCGCAATATTTATGATGATTCAAACCAAACTTGCTCTGAATTCGCAACTGGTGACTGTGCTCTCTATCATTATTGGTGCTTATATTGCGGTCAGTAAATTTATTAAGCATCAACAGCGCGCCCTTAGTAAAAGTGAAATAAATCGCTTAATGTTTGGCGGCGTCGCAGTAGTTTGGTTACTCACTGCTATTTATTTCTTAGGCATATGGTTCTTTTTATTTGATGCAGTAAATCGTGAAGTATTGATTGAGATGGCTATGCAACAACCTCTCCCGCTCATTTCTGCCTTAGTCATGATATTGGTACTGACTTTTATCAGTGCCCGCATCAGTATTTTGGCGCTGAATCATCTCCTTAACCCCAAACGTAAAACAGGGTGAACACGCGCTGCTGTCTACAACGTACTACAAAGTTTATTCACCATTAGGGCCTGAATTCCGTTACGCTAGTTTTAGCTGGTGTGATATTTAGCAGCTGACCTTTAAACATTGAATCACTTTGCACTATTGATAGGAGTCAATATTATGGACATGCTATTTTTTGACAGTATAGACAAGCTTGGACGCATCGTCTTAACGACCGTCATGGTTTACGTCTTAGTCGTGCTGACCACCAAAATTTCAGGTAAGCGCTCCACTTCACAGCTCAATAACTTTGATTGGATCGTCACCGTAATGATCGGCTCATTGGGCGCTAGCACTATTTTGCTCAAAGACATCCCTTTTATCGAAGGCGTGGCTTCTATCTTGGTGCTATACCTACTACAATTTTTGGTCACCAAATACGCCTCCATCTCACCGCAATTTAGCAATTTTATTTTATCTGAGCCGCGCATCGTTTTTTATCAAGGGCAGTTTTTGCCAGATGCCATGAATGCTGAGCGCTTGACTCGTCAAGAAATCGAGTGTGCCATGCGCTCTGAAGGCATGAACAGTTTCGATGATATTGAAGCCATTGTCTTTGAATCTGATGCTAAGCTGACTATTATTCCAAAACCAAGCGATAATGCTGATAGCCAAAATACAGAAGACAAAGTCTCGCAAACCATTGCTTCACTTATGTAATATCATTAGAGAGTAATAGCAATTAAACAGACATAAAAAAAGGATAGCCAATTTAATCGGCTATCCTTTTTTATGTCTCAATGATAAGCTTACTTCAATGGCAAGCTTGCTCAAATGACAGTCTTGGTCAATAGTCTATGCAATAGGCATTACACACGTTACTTGATACGTTGCCACGTTTGCGAACGACCAAAGAGTGGCGAACCGACATAACCTCTTAGATCTAGGCTTTGACCATTGTCACTTAACGTGAGTTTGCCAGAATACGTCTTGCCAGATTCAGGGTCTACTAACTTGCCATCGCTCCATTTATTATTACCGTCAGCCTTTAAGCCCGATAGAATCTGTAGACCTTCGATTGGCTTGTTTTTGAGGCTGCCAGGACATTTGGTACAAACAGCTTTAGCCTCTTCTTTATTGAGTACTTTGATGATTTTTCCTGATACTTTACCGTTGCTTTCATTCAGCTGAATGATGGCCTTTTTTTCACCAGTTTTATCATCAATGGTTTGCCATTGCGTGCCGTTTAAAGAGGCAGCAAAGACAGAGGTAGACAGCAAAGCACCAGCGGTAAAGGTAAGAACACTAGATATAGTACGATTCATGAACGACTCCTTTCGTTAAAAAAACTTTCAATTGAACTTATGGTAGATCAAAAAATAACATGAAAATATTGCATAATGACGTTGTACAATTGCTCATCACTTCTCAAGATGATTGCGAACTAAAGAACAACTGTTTGTCGAATGCTAGTAAAGCATAAAAAAAAGCTTTGTAAAAGAGGTCTTTGTTACGGCAACTTAACCTTAAAAATTTTTTGTTACATTTTCTCACGTATTGACAGGGTAAGTATTATGAAAGTAAGAATTTTGACCGTTGGTAACAAGATGCCGAGCTGGGTACAGACTGGCTTTGATGAATATTTCAAACGTATCCAACCGATGCTCAGTACAGAAATTGTTGAACTTGCTGCCGCCAAACGTGCCAAAAACCCTTCGGATGCCAATCTCGCCCAGTATCGCGAGCAAGAAGGTCAGGCGATATTGGCCGCTCACAATGCAGCGGGACGTGAGCAATTATGGGTATTGGATGTCAAAGGAAAAATGCTATCAACAGAAGGGTTGGCAGATAAATTGGCCGATGCCATGCAGCAAGGCGATGATATCGCCCTAGTGATTGGTGGCGCTGACGGCGTATCACCAGAAGTATTGGCAAAAGCCGATGTGAAATGGTCATTATCCGCGCTGACGTTGCCGCACCCATTAGTACGTGTGGTCTTGATGGAGCAACTATATCGGGCGATGAGTGTCAATCACAACCATCCCTACCATCGTGGCAACTAAAAATCGTAGTTACTCGAAATTATAGTAACTGAAAATAGCATGAGCAAATGTGCTAATAAATGACTGCTTGCTTAAAACAGATATAGTCGATTCAATTTAAAAAGAATACAGCTTAAAAAGAGTACAGTGCTGCTGCGATGAGTTTTTCGAAGCCTCTGGAGGGCAAAGCGCACAGCAAGCGAAGAAAACTCATGCCAGCAGAACGCTGTTTTTAGCATACTGTTTTTATTTTGAACTGGTTATACCTCATCAAAACGATTGAAAAACGAGCACATGCCCTAATAAACGGAACATGAAATATCCAAAACGAGCGACACCGAACGCCCCTTATGCGCATCAGCAACGTGAGCAACCTCACCAAGAGACGCATACGCCCATTACGACCACAGCAGCTTTGGCAAACGCCCAAGCTGGGCAGTCAACTGCGACCAACTTAGCCAAGCTACCAGCGGTATTTATCTCGCATGGTGCCCCAACGCTGGCGATTGAGCAATCGGCTACGACCAGTGCACTGGCTCGTATCGGGCAAAACCTACCCAAGCCACGTGTCGTCGTTATTATGTCGGCGCATTGGCAGTCGGCGAAGCTAGAAATCAGCAGCAACCCACAACCAAAGACGTGGCATGACTTTTCAGGTTTTGCACCTGAACTGTATGAGCTACAATATCCTGCTGCAGGTCATCCGGCACTCGCTGAATCGCTAGCGCAGCAGTTAACGGCACGCGGTATTACCTGTAGCGTCAATCCGATGCGCGTCAGCGACCATGGTGTCTGGGCACCGCTCAGACATCTCTATCCGCAGGCCGATGTACCTATCGTACAAATATCGTTGCCACGGCACTATGACAGTGCTGCCTGCTATCAGCTGGGCGCGCAACTGGCGCAACTGCGCGACGAACAAATACTCGTCGTTGGCTCAGGCAATATCACTCATAATCTACAAGCCCTACGCTGGGAAGCCAATAGCATAGATGAGACCGCACAAGAATTTAAGCTCTGGTTGCTACAGCAGCTCAAAACAGACATCCCAGCAGCATTAGACTGGCAGCAGTATCCTAACTTTCGTGACATACACCCAAGCGACGAGCATTTACTACCACTGTTTTTTGCCCTAGGAGCTGGTCAACGCGTCTCCGTCGTGCATCAGAGCATGGCACATCATAGCTTGGGAATGGATATCTATCGCTTCGATTAGGCAACCATCAATCAAGCGATAGCAAAAATAAAACTACTTCTCAAAAGCTGCCTTGGTAAATAACCCAGCGCGCTCCATCTCGCCAGCGATACTAAATAGCGTCGCCTCGTCATTCATACGTCCAATCAGCTGCATGCCAATCGGCAAACCCTTTTTGCTCATGCCTACGGGCAATGACATGGCAGGCAGCCCAGTGACATTACCCAGCAAGGTAAAAGCCATTTTACCCAGCACCGGCTGACTAAGCTTTTCGATCATGCCTGAGCTAAAGGCATATTTCCCCATATCAATGCCTTTATTTAGTAGACCTGCGCTGCGCATGAGCATTTCATCCATACGACTTGGTGGTAGCACGCCATGCTTGACCGCAGGCGTCGGTATGGTCGGGCACAGAATCATATCGTAGGTCTCTAATAATAGACCCGTTTGATATTGGCTATCATGCCAGCCATGCTTAGCGTGTGCCAAGTCAACGGCAGAGAGCGAGCGGCCTAGCATTGCCATATTATACGTTTGCGGCTCTAGATTCTTTATGTGTTCCGCACCAAATTTGCGTTCGATATTATCAATGGTAAAGGCAGTATGGGTACAAACCACTACTAAGAAATCATGCCAAAATTGTTCAATATTAATATTTGGCTCGGCTGGTACCACTCGATGTCCCATAGATTCTAATTGCTTTGCCGTCTGCTCCAGTACGGCCAGTACTTCTTTGTCTACTACGGTATTGGCAACTAGTGGCTGCTGATGCAAAGCTATCGTTAGTTGTCGAGGGGCGCGCATCGCTGCTTGCAAAAATGTCCCATCAGGTGGCGTAATCACATAAGGCGCGCCAATCTCAGCACCACTTGTGGCGTCGAGCATGGCGGCACTGTCACGTACGCTACGAGTAATCACGTGATCGGCAACTGCCCCTTCCCAACCTTCCCCGAATGAGGGGCCTATGGGGTTACGTCCACGACTGGGTTTGAATCCAAATGCCCCGCACCACGCTGCCGGAAAACGTATTGAACCGCCACCATCGCCAGCACCTGCCATCGGTACGATACCGCTCGCCACCGCCGCCGCGCTACCACCCGATGAGCCACCAGAGCTATAGCCTTTTTTGAATGGGTTATGGGTAGCACCATGTGCTTTTGGCTCAGTCGTGATGATTAAACCAAACTCTGGCGTATTGGTCTTACCAAAAGTATTGACGCCTGTCGCTTTCATACGTTTAACGATTTCGCTGTCGTTTTCTGGCACGACATTCACACTACGGCTACCCATCGTAATCGGCTCATCAGCAAAATAAAATGATAGGTCTTTGAGTAAGTACGGCACACCATTAAATGCACCTGCTGGCAATCCTGCTTGCGCGGCATCATAAGCACGCTCATCAAAGCGATGAATGATGGCGTTTAACTTAGGATTCAGTGTGTTGGCCTGATGAGTCGCAGCGTCTAATAGCTCTTTGGCACTGACCTCACCTAAATTGACGAGCTTGGCTAAACCTAGGGCATCGTATTGGGTGTATTCTTTAAACATAGTAGCGCCCTTGCTGGATGGATTACTTGATTGTATCGCGTAAACAATACAGGTAGCCAGTGCAAACCTACTACTTCTTGGTAATTAAAGAAAATATTGTGATTGTCTTTGAATGCATACTGTAGCTATATAATTTAATAATTCGCTGACCTTTCCTAATCAATAAATACACTAATACCTATATTATGAAATGCCGTAATCAAAATAATAATAGTAAAAATAAAATTCAAAATGAGGACTAACCAATATAGTCAGTCCAAAATAAAAAAGGTACAATACTTTTAAACCAAGCAAAGTGAAATATAAAAGATGACCTACTCAGCAGATTTTCGAGCACAAGTTATCAAAAACATTAAGCAAAAAGACATGAGCATCCGTCAGGCCTGTACTTTTTACAATATTAGCAAGAGTACCCTACAGCGCTGGCTTATAGACCCGAGCATCCAAACGACTAGAGTTAAAACGCCAAGCAGTATACCTAATGAAGCCCTTCTAAAAGACGTTAATCAATACCCAGATGACTATTTGTACGAGCGAGCACGGCGTCTAGACTGCAGCAAATCGGGTATTGAGGTTGCCTTAAAGCGTTTGAGTATCAGTCAAAAAAAAGACCTTGGGGCATCCAAAAGCCTGTCCGATAAAAAGAGCGGCGTATCAGAGTAAGCTTAATAGGTTTACACAACAAGGCTATCCCATTGTTTATATGGATGAGAGTGGCTTTGAGGCAGAAACCATTCGTCCTTACGGCTATGCACCGATAGGTAAACCTTGTATTGATAGCTACAATTGGCAAGCTAAAAAACGTACCAATGTCATCGGTGCGCTTTATGAAAAAATGCTATTTGCGCTTGATTACTTTGAACAGAATATCAACAGCCATATATTTTATGACTGGTGCAAGTTCACTCTAATTCCAAGTCTTAAAACTAAATGCGTGATTATCATGGATAACGCTCGGTTTCATAAAAGCAGACGTATCCAAAAATTACTGAACAGGCATGGTCATCGTATCCTTTGGCTACCACCCTATAGCCCTGATCTTAATCCCATTGAAAAGAAATGGGCACAAGCTAAGTTTCTACGCCAAGGATGGATGGAGAATAATTTGCCTAAACTGTTTCATGATATGGGCTGTATCTCTTTTATTCTGGATTGACTATAGTCAATGATACTCCACAGTAGAGTTAATATACTAAAAACTGGAAAGACAAGAAGAGCGAACATTAAAAAAATAGCTAATATGACGATCAAACTAAGGATGATAAGTCGGTAACCAGTAAATTCAATTTTCTTATTAGCAATACTATCAAGATGTATTTTATTTTCCATTGTTCTACTCCAATACATATGTACTCATAAATGACATACTCAGTTATTTATAATAGTATTTATAATAAGATTCAAAAAACGTAAGACCTAAACCCATAATAAAAATACTAATATAAAAAGCATCTGAAAATGGTACGCTCAACATATCAATTAATATGATCGCAGCTAATAAAAATAGAATAATACTATAAATACCCGAAGCAACATCTTCTAAAAAATATAGATATTTAGCCATCAATTTTTTATCATACCTTTTAGCGAAATAGATACCGAAAATCATGCTAACGATAAGCGTAGGAATCAAACCTAATATAACGACACCAAATAGAGTATTTATCGGAGTCAGACTAACGATATATTTGTGTCCTAAACTATAGAGCCAATAGGGCAAAAACCCTATGTTAAACACTAATACTACTAGTAAAATTATACTAAAAACACCAAGTCTATACTTTTCATAGTATCTCGTTATATTCTTAATACCTTTTATACTTCGCATATGCACTATCAGCGTCCTCCATGACGACACACTCAATTTGGCTACAAAAAACTAATGTTCACTATTTTATACAGGAGTAACCTTTAAGTTTCAATGAAATATTTTAACGTTCACTATGTGATTTTCAATGTCAGACCTGAGAATCAAAAAAAAACGAGCCACTCTCGTGACTCGCTTTTTATAATTAATCAAACTCATCATCTTTTACATCAACAACTCACGTTTGCCGCTTTTACCCATCGAGCTGACCAATCCAGCCTCTTCCATTGAATCAACGATACGAGCGGCACGGTTGTAGCCGATACTAAATTTACGCTGGATACTAGAGGCAGAGACCTTTCGCGTCTCCATGATAAATGCCACTGCATCGTTATACAGGTCGTCATCCTCACCAGAAGCGTTGCCGCCACTACCACCACCGCCAGGACTAGACAATTCAAAGTTGCCTGCCATGTTATCAATATAATCAGGCGCACCGCGCTCACGCCAAGCATCACAGACACGATTGACCTCTTCATCGCTGACATACGCCCCATGTACACGGTCTGGCTCAATTTGCCCTGGGCCTAAAAACAGCATATCACCATTACCCAGCATGTCTTCTGCACCGCCACTGTCTAGAATCGTCCGTGAATCTACTTTTGAGTTCACTCGTAACGCTGCACGAACAGGGATATTGGCTTTAATTAGACCGGTAATGACATCGACTGATGGACGCTGAGTGGCAAGCATTAAATGGATGCCTGCCGCGCGTGATTTTTGTGCCAAGCGCGTGATCAGTTCTTCAGCTTGTTTACCGACTTGCATAATCATATCGGCAAACTCATCCGCGACAATGACAATCATCGGCAAGGTTTTGAGCTTTGGTGCTTGGCTGATGCTCACGCTATCATTAGGTCGCCACAATGGATCGAGCATTGGATTGCCCGATTTTTCAGCAGCGATGACCTTTTTATTGAACTCGTTAAGCTTACGTACCTTTAATAAGCTCATCAACTGATAGCGGCGCTCCATTTCTGCCACACACCATGACAAAGCACTGGCGGCTTCAGTCATATCTGTGACGACTGGCGTCAGTAAATGCGGAATGTCATTATAGTTTGCCAGCTCGAGCTGCTTTGGATCAATCAAAATCAGGCGCAGCTCGTTCGGTGTATATTTGAGTAGCATAGAGAGTAGCATTGAGTTGACCAATACGGATTTACCAGAGCCTGTGGTACCAGCAACCAACATATGTGGCGCGCGCGCAAGGTCAGTAATAATAGCATTACCACCGATATCTTTACCCATCGCCATGCTGATTTGGGCTTTAGGATCTTGGAATTTTTCGGTATTCAACAGCTCAATTAAACGCACCATTTCGCGTTGTTTGTTCGGCACTTCGATACCGATATAAGGCTTGCCCGGGATGACTTCGACCACACGCAAAGATGCCATTGATAATGACCGTGCCAAATCACGTGAAATACCCGTAACTTTACTGGCTTTTACCCCAGCAGCAAGCTCTACTTCAAAGCGTGTAACGACTGGTCCCGGAATGGCATTGACCACTGCGGCCTTAACATTGAATTCTTGTAATTTAATCTCTAAGAGCTCAGACAACTTATCAAGCTCAGCGATGGTATAGCTTGGCTTACGATCAGGATCTGGCTTATCTAAAATAGAGATCTCTGGGATAGGCGTTAAGCTACTGCGATAGGCGGCGGTTTGCATCGAGCGAGATTTTTGACTAAAAGCGCCATCGTCACTGATATGCGGCATGACGGGCGTATCGCTATTATCATCGCGGCTGTCATCCTCAGGCATCATATCCGTAATGTGGTTGCCGCTATCACCTTCTGGCACCGCAAAGCTGACCGTTGGCTTAGATGCGGCTATCGGTTCAGCAGCTGGCGCTGAAACGTTAGTTTCTACCTTAGGAGGTAATGTTGGGTTGGTCGGTGGCGTATTGGTCGGCGTCATATCAGCGACGGGTGCGACGGGTGCGACGATACTTACATCATCCTCTTCTGGAGCAGGACTTTGTATTGACAATGGGCTTTCCCATTGCTCTTCATTTGATAACTTGTCTGCTAACTTGTCTGACGACCCAGCAGAGGCGTCATAAGTATTATCTGCTGCCGTCTTTAGTGCTGGCTGTTCGGATTCACTAGTATCTTCTTCTGTTTTTTGAGAAGGTGAAACAGGCGCATGTTCTGACAACCAAGATTCTGCCAATGTATCAACCGTTTCGTTCGTTTCATCTGTTGCGTGGCTGTCATCTGATGCCACAGTCTGAGGCGCATCGGCAAAATTAGGCGCGATTTGCTTGCTTGCTGTCTCTGTAATTGCTTGCTCGACATCTTCTTTATTAGGACTAACAGTAGAGCTCGCGCTTGGCGTCTCCAGCTCTAGCGTTGCCATGTCTGTTGACGTATCTGTTACCGTGTTTGTAGACACTGTTGTCTCTTTTGGCGACTCAGCATTATTGATATAAGCAGGAGTAGCAGAATCAGCATCATGAGTAGCGCTATGAATGCTTTGGTCGTAAATAGCCATATCACTTGCCAATAAATCATCAACAGTATTGGCATCATTCCAAGCAAAACTCGGCTCTACTTTACGGCTAGGAGTCGTGACAGGGCTTGGGGTAGCAGATACCTTATTATCACTAAAGTTGCTTACGCCAGCGTTACTAGGCGTGGCAGGTACGCTTTGTAAATGCTCGCTCTCACCCATTGCGGATCCTTGCGTGGCTGCTGCCATAGAAGCTTTTACACTGGCACCCAAGCCAGAACTCGCTAAAAATTCGGTGAGTACATGATTAAAGCGACCACTGCTATCGGATTGTTGCGTATTAGCCTCATGCTCAGTTGCTTGCAGCTCAAGGGGCAGCTGGTCATACTCTGGAACAGCGTGCGATACCTTTTCGTCGGTTAGGGCTTCATTATGCTGCTGACGACTATTTTCAGCGGCCTGCACACTCTCATACTGACCATCTTGGTTTTTTACACCAGAACCAAGCCATGACAGGGTCATGATTTTTCGGTATATCGCGAGCCAATGAATATTAAAAGCAAAGGTCGCCGTAATAATTACGAATACCGTTAAAAAAACCACACTCCCCCACTGCGACAATAATTGAGCCAAACGCGCTTGCAGTTCGAGACCGATGATACCACCTGCGACCCCTGTCAGACCTGTGGTAACTGGGTCTGCTATTTGCTGCACTAAAGCGACCAACTGCGCAAATAAGGCGCTGGCACTTAGAATCAAAAATACGTAAGCAACTACGCGTAGTAACCAAAACGTCGGCTTATTGTCCCACCAAATAAGAATAGACTCATAGACCACAAACGCCAACAACCACCATGCGCCAAAACCAAAAAAGCTATAAAGCAGGTCAGACAACCACGCCCCCATCTCGCCACCCATATTGTTAATGGTGGTCATGTCACTACTGATGTGCGACCAACTAGGATCGTTGCCTGTATACGTCATCAAAATGACAAACAGATAAACGGCCAGTATTAACCCAAGGAGGGTAAATATTCCCTTTTTTAAATACTCAATAAGCGGTGCTGATATCACGTAAAATCTGCCTTGTTATTAATACTAAATGGTCGCCAGTGCATGACTAAGCCTAATCATGCTGACATAAAGTGTTGACATAAATGTACCGAGCGAAGTGTTTGTTTGGCAGGTGCCGATTATAGAGCCTTTAAACAACCGTTATCGCTTGGCTCCTACTACACTTGGCATAACTTCTTATAATAACAAATACATAGGTGTAGTGGCGACAGTCTTATAAAGAAAGCGTGTAAGAAAGTAAATCAATAGATACTTTGCGCAAGAAAACAGCTGGTTAGCGAAACACTAGTGGCAAAATATTGCTCACTGTATTGCCTAAATTCTATAAAATAGCCTCTGTTTTTCGCACTTATATTCCAAAGCTATTTATTCTTTGATTCTAATGATACCTGTATTTGTTTTAGCAAACTTGCACTTTGTGCGCTGTGCCCTTATGTTATTATCTCATAGCAATTAGAAAAACTATATTAGTCGCATCTTTTGATATTTGTCTTTTCATTATATTTATCACTCACATTTTTAATTCGTATATTTTGCAAGGAACCACTCATGGCAACTGATACTACCGCTCCACGTCACGAAAAGCTCATTATTTTAGGCTCAGGCCCTGCGGGTTACTCTGCCGCGGTCTATGCTGCGCGCGCTAACCTCAAGCCCGTTATGGTCACTGGTATGGAAGTGGGTGGACAATTAACCACCACCACCGAAGTCGACAACTGGCCAGGCGATGCTCATGATTTGACAGGCCCTGCACTGATGGAACGCATGAAAGCTCATGCTGAACGTTTTGGTACAGAATTGGTTTATGACCATATCAATGATGTCAATTTAAGCGAGCGTCCTTTTCAATTGACAGGTAACAATGGCACTTATACTTGTGATGCCTTGATTATCTCAACGGGTGCATCTGCACAGTATTTGGGGCTAGAGTCAGAAACCAAATTTAAAGGTTTGGGCGTGTCAGCTTGTGCCACTTGCGACGGGTTCTTTTATAAAGACCAAAAAGTCGCGGTGATTGGCGGTGGTAATACAGCAGTCGAAGAAGCACTATATTTATCTAACATTGCCTCTGAAGTCACGTTAGTGCATCGCCGTGATGGTTTACGCTCTGAAAAAATCTTACAAGATAAATTGTTCGAAAAAGCCAAGAATGGCAACGTCAAAATCGAATGGAACCATCAAGTAAAAGAAGTCGTCGGTGATGACATGGGCGTCAATGGCGTCGTTATTGAATCTATGATTGATGGCAGTACCAAGCAACTAGATGTATTTGGTATGTTTGTCGCCATTGGTCACAAGCCTAATACCGATCTATTCAAAGGTCAGCTCGACATGAAAGATGGCTATCTTATCGTTAACAGCGGCCTAAATGGTAACGCCACACAAACCAGTATCGAGGGTGTGTTTGCAGCAGGCGACGTGGCTGATCACGTCTATCGTCAAGCCATCACTTCTGCTGGCACTGGCTGTATGGCCGCGCTTGATGCTGAAAAATACTTGGATGCAATTGGCGAAGCCACTGCGTTAGACCATACTTATGCGTCAACGCTGACTGCTGATCAAGAAGACTAAATGAACAGCTTCTCACAATATAACGCCAATAACAACGAGCAGCTTATCACGCCTGAGACCTTAAAAAGTCTTGGGCGTTATGACTTTCCTGATCCTATTTCTATTGATCCTGATGGAGTAGGTATCGTCGCCATGGGCGGCGACTTAGCGCCCGAGACGCTCATTTCTGCTTATGCGCAAGGCTTGTTTCCTTGGTTTAATGAAGATGAGCCTATCGCTTGGTGGTGCCCTGAACCGCGCTGCGTGATTGTGCCAACCGACTATCAACCCAGCAAATCTCTACGCAAGCAAGCAAGCCGCGCGCGTTGGCAAGTGACACTCAATCAAGCTTTTGATGACGTTATTCATGCCTGTAGTTTACCGCGCAGTGATGGTCTCAATACTGAGCTGCCTGAAGGTGAGCACACGTGGATTCATGATGAGATGATCGAGGCTTATACCAAACTACATGCTCATGGATTTGCACATAGTATCGAAGTTTGGGATGACGCAGGCACACTCATTGGCGGATTGTACGGATTAAAAATAGGCAATATCTATTTTGGCGAGTCGATGTTTCACCGTGCATCCAACGCCTCTAAGTTAGCATTTTGGGGTTTAATGCGCTTATGTGAGCAGAGCAACGTGGCACTCGTAGACTGCCAATTACCCAATGAGCATCTCATGAGCTTAGGCGCAACCACCCTACCACGTGCTGAATTTCTTTCCCAATTGGATACGCTAATAGCCACTCATTCAGTCAAATGGCAAAAGAACTCTCACAAGTCCCTAAGTGTATCGCTCCTTGATTGCAAGGAATCTTGGCAGCTCAACTCATGATGGTGGTGACAGCGACAAAACAACGAGGTTATTATGGCACCTGATACATCATTTTTATTAATTGGAAAGCTGGCGAGCGAAGCCAATACCACCAAAGACACCGTGCGTCATTATGATGAGCTAGGGCTACTCAAGTCGCGTAAGCGACAAGCAGGCTCACGGCTCTATACTGAGTTTCATCCTGAATGCATTGAGCGCATTGAATTGATTAAGAGCGCACAAGCTATTGGCTTTACACTCACTGAAATCAAAGACAGTCTTAATGACTATTATGATGGGCAGCTCGATATTGATTTACAGCTAAGTCTCACTCAGCAAAAACTGGCTCAAGTCAAAAAACAACAAGCCAATATCAACGTCATGGTAGAGCTCTTAAGCGAGCGCATCGAAATATTAGAACGTATGCAAGTAGATAGTGACTATGAGCTCGATATTGAAGTCTGTAAAAAGACCATCCCCGAGTAATCTAGAGCCTGTCTTCATTCCTAACGTTTATCAACCCAATAGCATCTGTACTGCTAATGACTATTAAAGATATACACATGCTGCATAATCAATGCATCAATGGCTGGGCGATGAGGCATTTGGTAGTAGCCTTTACGCCGATGAATCACTGCCAACCCTTGCTGCTCGTACAAAGAAATCGCTGAAAAATTATCTGCGCGTACTTCTAATAGTAAATTTTCCACCTTATTATTCATCAATTCAGTATTCAATTTAGCAAAAAGTTGCGAGGCGATACCTTGGCGTTGGTAATCAGGATGCGTACCAATGCGCAGGATCTCTGCTTGCTCGAAAACCACTTGATATAGGCAATAACCAACGATTTTATCAATTTTATAAACGACTGATAAATTAATACTATCCTGTACCAATAACTTTATTATTGTCTGATAACCCCAAGCATCTTGCGGCTGTACCATAGTTTCAATATTTGCTACTGCTTGAATAACTTGTTCAAACTCTATTGCATCAATTAGCAGCTCTTCTATATTTTCTATAGTGAACATGGCCTATCCTTTATTCTTATTAAACAATAGCGTTTATTTTATCGTAAATACTGATTTTTATTTGCTCATATCACTCAATCAACTTATTTCACCCAAAAAAAAGCCACCCTCAATAAAGAGAGCGGCTTTTCACGAACTGCTTAACGACTATCAGATTACTCTGACAGGTTAATGCTTAGTTCAATACGTTAGCAACAACACCAGCGCCTACCGTACGGCCGCCTTCACGAATAGCGAAGCGAAGACCTTTGTCCATAGCGATTGGGTGGATAAGCTCTACGCCCATCTCAACGTTATCACCAGGCATTACCATTTCAGTACCGTCTTGTAATTGGATTGCGCCAGTTACGTCAGTAGTACGGAAGTAGAACTGTGGACGATAGCCGTTTAGGAATGGTGTGTGACGACCACCCTCTTCTTTGCTAAGCACATATACTTCAGCGTCAAACTTGGTGTGAGGCGTGATTGAACCTGGCTTAGCAAGTACTTGGCCACGTTGTACGTCTTCACGCTTAGTACCACGTAGTAGTACGCCACAGTTTTCGCCTGCACGACCTTCGTCAAGCAGTTTACGGAACATCTCTACACCAGTACAGGTGGTTTTTTGAGTGTCACGGATACCGACGATTTCGATTTCGTCACCAACTTTAACGATACCAGATTCAACACGGCCCGTTACAACAGTACCACGACCTGAGATTGAGAATACGTCTTCGATTGGCATTAGGAATGCTTTGTCGACGTCACGCTCTGGCTCTGGGATGTAGGTGTCAAGAACGTTTAGTAGTTCTACGACAGCTGGTTGGCCATATTTTTCTTGTGAGCCTTTTAGGGCTTCAGTAGCTGAACCATGGATGATTGGGGTGTCATCACCTGGGAAGTCATAGTCGCTTAGTAATTCACGAACTTCCATTTCTACGAGTTCAAGCAATTCTTCGTCATCAACAACGTCACATTTATTCATGAATACGACGATGTACGGTACGCCAACCTGACGTGAAAGCAGGATGTGCTCACGCGTTTGTGGCATAGGGCCGTCAGTTGCAGATACGACTAGGATTGCGCCGTCCATCTGGGCTGCACCGGTGATCATGTTTTTGACATAATCGGCGTGACCTGGGCAATCAACGTGAGCGTAGTGACGTGCTGGAGTGTCATATTCTACGTGTGAGGTGTTGATGGTGATGCCACGTGCTTTTTCTTCTGGGGCTGAGTCAATAGACGCGTAGTCTTTGGCTTCGCCACCTGAGGTGATTGCTGCTACGGTTGCGATAGCGGCTGTTAGGGTTGTTTTACCATGGTCAACGTGTCCGATGGTACCGACGTTGACGTGTGGCTTGCTGCGTTCAAACTTGGCCTTTGCCATGGGTATTTCCTCTTTTTTTGGTGAATCTTTATCAGTCAAAGATCGATGAATAGCTGTTTGACGGCTTATGATGCGTACAAAACCATCAAACCGTTGACGCTACGGCTTATCTACTAAAAATTACTTTATCGTGTTGCTATTAAATGCTTTAGTACAATATAAACACCGTACTTTTATATGCAGGCATTATACCTACTTTTCAATCACTAACTTTTCAAGCATTACACTGTATTATACAACATTGTCATTACAGTATTTTTTCGTGAATGCAATTGATTTAGAAATTGACAGCACTAAAAGGCAACACCTCAGTGTCACCCTTAAATTTTTATTTACCGTACCAATTTTTTATTGTTTTCAATATTCTATAATTTCGATATCGACATAAAGCGGTGTGTTAAAGTAGCAAAGCAAACATAAAAGGCTAAATAATAAATGGAGCTCATATCGAGAATTGAACTCGAGACCTCTCCCTTACCAAGGGAGTGCTCTACCGCTGAGCTATATGAGCGTGCTTTTAACAACTACAGTAGCCAACCAGTGGGTTGCACTAAAAAAAATATCACGATACAGCAATAATATACTGACTGTCGTGATGAATGTTTAATAGTTTTTGCGATTGTGCCTATATGGAGCGGGTGGCGGGAATCGAACCCGCGTCATTAGCTTGGAAGGCTAAGGTGTTACCATTATACCACACCCGCATTTACTCTTCTGTAAGCTCACTCTAATAAAGAGTGGATTATATATCGAGTATGCTTGGCGCTATGACAAACTTAGAAAATATGGTGGTGGGAGAAGGATTCGAACCTTCGAAGCTTTCGCGACAGATTTACAGTCTGTTGGGTTTGACCGCTCCCCAATCCCACCTTAGGTTGCTTTGAATAAAAATGGCTTTAATTCAAGACATATTCATAAAAAGCTACTTTGAGAGAGATGGTGCCGACTGCCGGGATCGAACTGGCGACCTACTGATTACAAGTCAGTTGCTCTACCAACTGAGCTAAGTCGGCTTGTTCTCTCAAAGTGGTGGCTATTCTATCAAATATTTGGACAGACGCAAGCTCTTTTTCATGTTTTTTCCAATTATTTTAATAATAATATTCAAGACATTGATTATATTGCTATTTTTTTCAGATAAAAATTCAAGCTTGATGGCTCTTTATGCTTGCGACTCTTATTTTTGCGATACGACTGACAATATCGCTAACGAATATACAATCCATTACAGGCCATTTTTACCGCTTTTACCAATATAAGTGCTTTTTTATTGGTTTCATCCCACTTCGCCTCTGGCACAGAGTCGGCATTGATCCCTGCCCCTGCTTGGATATGTATTTGGCCACGGCGCATCACTGCTGTTCGGATAGCGATAGCTGTATCCATATTCCCATTCCAGCCCAGATATCCTACTGAGCCCCCAAACACTGTTCGACGCACTGGCTCTATTTTGTCAATGATTTGCATGGCACGAATTTTAGGTGCGCCTGATAATGTACCAGCAGGAAAGGTAGCGCAAAACACATCTAGCGTATCTTTATCAGGCAGCACCTTGCCCTCAACATTGGACACAATATGCATGACTTGTGAATAACGCTCGATAGACATCTTTTCAGTGATTTTCACACTGCCATCTGTACAGACACGGCCAATATCCTCGCAGCTTAAATCAATAAACCTTAAATGCTCGGCAGTCTCTTTTTCATCGTTGAGTAGCTCTTGCTCGAGTGCTAGGTCTTCTGCTTCATCTCGGCCACGCTTACGGGTACCAGCCAGTGGACGCACCGTCACTTTGCCGTTTTCGATACGTGACAGGCTTTCAGGAGAAGCGCCAATGATATCAAAACGCTTGTGATCATCAAGCGTATAGCCATGTACCAAAAATAAATAAGGTGATGGATTAAGGTATCGTAGCGCACGATAAACAGCCAGTGAGTCACCTGTATAATCTGCCGTCAAACGCTGTGATGCGACCACTTGCGTCACAGCGCCTTCTTCGATATGAGCTTTCATCTTTTTGACGTCGCCAACATACTTTTCTACACTTGTCTGCGAGGTAAAAGCTGGAGTCGGCATAACTGGCGCAGATAAATTTGACGGCTCTGCCAACTTCTCTTCGATTTTTTCTAGCTCACGTATGGCCATGCTATAACCATCCTCAGCCTGACAATCAGCATAAACAATAATTGATAAAGTATTTTCTAAATTATCAAAGACAATGACGCTCATCGAGAGCATCAGCCACATATCTGGCATTAACATCGGATTAGGCGCATCAGACAGGCCTACACTAGGCTCAATGACCCGCACCATGTCATAGCCAAAGTAACCCACCAAACCGCCACTGAAGCTCGGTAATGTGGGAATATCTTTAACTGTTGGCATCTGGTACTGAGCCATTAACTGACGAATATATTCAAATGGATTTTCTACTGACTCGGTGTCCGTATGATCGTTTTTTTTGGTCGTCATACTACCGTCAGCATACTGTACTATCAGATCACTGCCCAAGCCTATCATAGAGTATCGTGCCCAGCGCTCACCACCTACCACGGACTCAAACAGATAAGCAGAACCATTCAAATCACGTACTTTAGAGAATACCGACACGGGCGTTTGCGCATCCATCAAACGCTTTTTTACCAAAGGGGCATGACTAAAGCCTTGATTTTTGAAAGCTTGATATTCTACAAAGGTCATCATAGTAGCTGTCTCTTAACACAATATTGGCAAAAGGCCATAAACTTAAAAGCAATCTTAAAAAGAGAGTAAAAGTACAATTAAAATATAGCGTCAACACTCTCATGAACGTTGACGCTATAGAACGCTAGTTATAAGTATAAGGACGTTAGCCTTAATTCATCTCAGCATGACATGGTGGACATGACAAAGCTTGGCTTATACACCGCCCATATTAAACAGCCATAGCGCTAAGCCAATGATAAGAATGACGGCAAATACCCATATAAACCAACCACCACTAGGCTTTTTCTCTACGTATCCAGCATTAGCGGGGTTATCGATAGCTTGGTCCATGGCATTGTTGCCTTCGGTACCAAGGTCACGAGCCTGCCCTAAATTGGCCGTACCCGAAAACTGAGCAGTTGCTGCTTGCTTGGCACGCAATACATCCGGATCAGCTTCTTCCTGTAGTTCAGTTTTGGTGGTTTTGTCGTGTGCTGCACTGTCTAAGGACTGTTGCTCGACAGTAGGCTGTTTAGTTAGTGGCTGCTTTTCAGTAGCTACTGGCTCTTCAGTAACAGGCGTCTCAGTTATTGTTTCTTTAGGCACGACCTCTTTAGACATGGCATTCTCTTGCTCAGTAATGGGCGTCGGCTCGTCTACTGCGGCGGCGGCAACTGGAGTCGCTTGCACAGGTGTGGTATCCACAGTATCTTTGGCGGTCAAGACTTCTTCAATCATCGTTTCTTTAACGACTGGAGTAGCTGTCTCATTAGCCTTATCAACCTTGCTTTCCGTAATATCCGCTGGTTGAACAGGAGTGCTATCCGAGCTATTCACTGATGACAACACATCTGCAATGATGGTTTCTTTCACGATAGGCTCAACCTCTACAGGCGGCTCAGGATTCACTTCTGGTGTATCAGTAGCCATCTCTGGTTTGTCAGCAACAGTCGGTGCTAGCTGCTCTTCTACGATAGGAGATGGACTAATCTCAGAGTCAATGGTTTTGGAAGCAACAGTTTCAGAATCAACACTGCTCGAATCGGCAACGCTAGACTCAGCATCATGGGCATTAGTAGAATCTGATGCGAGAACTGGCGCAGCAGTAACATCAACGATAGGTTCGTGGTCGACTATCGGTTCTTCAGCGATGACTGGCTGCTCTACAGCTTCATCCACTACAGCTTCATTTACGACACTCAACGGTGTTACTGTGAAGGCAAAACTGGCAAAGCCAAGCGTATCATTGGCCTCAAGATGCTTAGACTTATTGCTATCAATACGTTGTTCATTAATAAACGTACCGTTAGAGGAGTCCAAATCTTTGACGTACAGCTTACCGTTTAGTACGCTCAGCACCGCGTGATTGCGTGATACTTCCTTGCTGCCAAGTACCACATCATTATCACTGCCACGTCCGATAGATAGGCTGTCATCGACCGTCAGGGTCAGTTCTCCAAGGGCTTCTGTTAAAGCGTTAAGACGCCAAGTATCTGTAACTGTTGTCGCTGCTGTATTTTCTATATCGCTCGTCATAACATCGCTCCTTAATTTATTATTAAATGTTCAATGGTTCTCTAAAATTTATGACTCATATTATTTCGGAATAAAACGGTTATTTGGGCATAAAACGCGGCTTGATCACACCACCAAGCTTACTGTAAGGGATATTTAAGACTGGCATCCCATAAGCATAAGGCCCAATAGAATAATGTTGATAGCGAATATCGACGCCTTTATCCGTCAGTGTGACGTTATCACTCAGGGTAAATGGCCAGTTCTTCTCATAGCTGCTTAGGTCATTGTCGACCGTTTTTACCCATGTTTTATAAGCAGCGTAAGCTTGCGCCTCAAAACGTGATTTTTTGCCTATCTGTAACATATCTGCCAGTTGGATTTGTTTTTTGCTGCTGGCATCGAATATTAAATACTCACTATAGGGCATGCCATGCGCGCCACCTGTAAACACATACGAGTTGATTTCAAACAATTCAAAATCACTCACATGCCCCAAATAATCAGGCGTGACCATCAAATTATACGACCCTGAACTGTCGTTTGGCATATCTATAAATTGTGAGCTCGCAAAGTCATCGATAGCTGCCTTGACAATGGCTGGCGTCGCTCTGGTGTTAATGGATGCTGACTCAGTCGGTTTACTATTGACGACGAAATGATTGATATGGGCATTGGTAATATCGTTTATCCAATCATGATTGGTTTTGAGATACTTAATCTCAATCTCTGGACAATTTTGTCGTTCGGCACATTTCTCTTGCACATCGTTGGGCAACTCATAATCCAAATAATCGGTACTGCTAATGAGATTACCCGCATTAGCAGACATCGCCATTACCCCAAACAGTAGGCCAGTCACTAACGTACCAACTCGGCGTAGACTGGTCGTTCTCATTACTAACGATTGGTTGGCTTTTGGTGTGGCGCTACTAGATTGAGGTGTGACTGTCATAATTTTTTCCATAAAAAAACAATGGCTAATAATATAATGGTTAATGATATTCTACCGTAACTACTGTGATGTATTGTTGAAACACTGTTTGTGTTTTTGAGGTATTAGGGCTTGTCTTCAATTCACTCGATAGTCATCTAAATGGGCTAAAAATGGCTAAATCTTGCCAAACATCGTCAAATAGCTGGTTAATATCCCGATATTATCTGCGCTATTTTTCTTGTTTGACGGCAATTTATCTCATTTTTATCACCATTTTTGAAATGAAGACACGCCCTAATCTTTTGAAGTGCCAGTTTCAAAAGACTGGTTTCAGAGTACCCGTATCAAAGTGCCATTTCTAAAGTATTGATGTATCGATGTTTATGAGAAATAGCGATTTAATAACGGACTAGGGTATGTTGAACATTCAAATGTGGAACTGGCAGTGGCTATTTTTTAGACAATACGCAGTGAAATTTTTGACGCCTAGTCGTTCTAGGTTAGACAATTTCGCCATGTATTGGCAAAAAATAGCCTTGCCCTGAAAGGCTGATGCTAAAATCGTCCCAAACGTTGTTGTAAACCTAGCTAAGGTATAGACATTATCGTCGGTTTACGCCTGATTTGATAAAACGTTTGGAGCGATTTTAGCGATCAGCAGTCCTAATATTTGAATGTTCAACAGACCCTAAACGACAGGCAATAAAAAAGACACGGCTAGCGTGTCTTTTAAAAAATAAAAAATAGGTTTCAACCATTTACTCATACTTAAATAACAGATATTAATGCTCGCGAGTATTGCTAAAAGTCACTTCTGGATAACGATCTTGCATCAGCTGCAAGTTGACTCGCGATGGCGCAAGATAGGTCAGATAACCACCGCCATCGATTGATAACTGGTCGTGGGCTTTTTTCTTAAACTTAGCCAAGGCCACATCATCATCGCAATGGATCCAACGTACCGTTGCAATCGATACTGGCTCAAAAATACATTGAACCTTGTATTCTTCTTTGAGACGATGCGCGACCACTTCAAACTGTAGTACACCCACCGCGCCCAAGATTAAATCGTTGTTAATCTGCGGCATAAAGACCTGTGTAGCGCCCTCTTCACTTAGCTGCTGTAAACCTTTTTGTAGAGCCTTGGACTTCAGAGGATCTTTTAGAACGACACGGCGAAACAATTCAGGGGCAAAATGAGGGATACCGGTAAAGTTCAGCTCCTCACCTTCGGTAAAGCTATCACCGATAGAAATTGTCCCATGATTATGCAGACCAATAATATCACCCGGATAAGCTTCTTCTAGCGCTTCACGGTCACCGGCGAGAAAGGTCAGTGCATCCGCAATACGCACGTCTTTACCCAAGCGTACATGCTTCAGCTTCATGCCCTTCTCGTACTTACCTGAGCACACGCGTAAGAACGCAATGCGGTCACGATGACGCGGATCCATATTGGCCTGAATCTTAAAGACAAAACCTGTAAAATCTGTCTCAGATGCTGAGACTTCACGCTCAGTAGTCGGATGGGCTTTTGGGGGCGGTGCATATTTCACAAGGGTATCGAGTACCATATTGACACCAAAGTTACCCAGTGCCGTACCGAACAATACTGGCGTCATCTCGCCCGCTAAAAATGCCTCTTCGCTAAAGTCTTCTAGCGCCATTTGTACCAGTTCAAGCGACTCTTCAAAAGCATCAAACATCAGCTTCCCAAGACGCTCGCGTATATCCGGATAATCATAACCTTCACGGGTCTCAGAGACCGTCATCTTGCCGCCATTACCTTTTTCGTAAAGGTAAGTCTTATTTTCGGTCAAATGATAGACGCCAACGAAATCCTGCCCCATACCAATCGGCCACGTCAACGGAATACATTTAATCTTAAGCACCGTTTCAATTTCACTCAGCAGCTCAAGCGGCTCACGAATCTGACGATCTAGCTTGTTCACAAACGAGATAATCGGTGTGTCACGCATGCGGCAAACTTCCATCAATTTGATGGTTCGTTCCTCAACGCCTTTCGCACCATCAACCATCATTAGCGCGCTATCGACAGCAGTCAACGTACGATAGGTATCTTCACTAAAGTCGGCGTGACCCGGGGTGTCTAGTAGATTGACCATATGGTCTTGATAAGGGAACTGCATGACTGAAGTGGTGATAGAAATACCACGCTCCTGCTCCATACTCATCCAATCGGACGTGGCATGACGGTCAGTTTTGCGGCCTTTTACTTCGCCAACCACCTGAATCGCTTGACCCCATAGCAGCAGCTTTTCGGTCATGGTGGTCTTACCTGCATCGGGATGAGAGATAATGGCAAAGGTGCGGCGTTTGGCCACTTCTTTGTTCAATTTCTTTGGATCTACGCTCATAATTTTTGGCTTCAACCTTAACTTCAAAAAGGCTGTCTCTCAGACAGTAACTTTCTTTTGGGTATTAATTTCAATAAATAAAATAAATAATGGGCGTATTGTAGCGGATTTAGCGTGAGGGTGCAGAATTAGCGCATAAAAAAACACTCTCTAGATCGTTAAATAGAGAGTGTCAGTCATTTTTTGGAATTTAATAATAGCGCGTGATTTGCGCTGCCAAGAAGTCCCCTGCCACCTCATTGACTAGCGTACAGTCAACGACACCGCGCACACTGTTGGTATTCGGGTCAATGCGGCCTTGCGCCACATAATCGGCTTCATAAATATCATTATCATATTCAACACCATTGTATCGATAAGTGGGCTGGTTGTTAAACTCAAAAAACGTCACTTGCGCCGCTTTTTGGTCGTTGTCAAAACCCACCCCAAAGCGCGAGGTGCTAAAGTCTCTATCGTCGTTAAAACGTTCTTCGGCCGCGTCAATCCATCTGTTTAGCGTACTATAGCCCGTTTTATTACTGTCACTAAAGGCCAAAAACGAGCGCTCGCTAGTGACAACTGGAATATAACAAACCGAGCCAGCTGGGAACGTCACATTGGCTGGAATATCAGGATAGTTGTTCAAATCAGTAATGATGCCGCGGCTGTTGTCTATATTGGTGCCAGAACTATAACTACCAGCGTTCAAACCTGCTAAATCAAGGGTTTTATAGGTGGTCTCATAGTTCAATTTATTGTTGCTGTTTGTCTCATAAATAGGACGTTTAACCGTGCGACCATTGACTTCAATATCGTTATTTTCCAGTCTGCCTTCAAAATCATCTGCCAGCACGGTTCTGTCTAAGTTATTAAGACTTTGGTTGTTGTAACTGTTGACCAGATTTTTTATTTTTATTTCACGTCCACCAGTACGGTAGGTCTGTTCGATTCGCGCAATGGCGCTCGCGTTGGCTTGGTTGTCATAGCTATTAGAAAAGCTCGTCAGCGTAATTTTATTGCCGCCTGAAACGTAGACACCGTCATCGTCTTCGCCACATCCCACGAGTGCCATTGCGAGCAAGGATAAGGTCATAGGCAAAAATACTGTTGCTTTCATAATAAGGTGTCCTTACGGTTAAGATGTTTTGCACATCTTTGCTGATAATGTTGGTATGAAATTGGTATGAAAACCATGTTACTAGTTTACATCAATGTCGCCATGACTTATATATCTAAAGCTATTAATTGTGTAGCAGGGCTTATTGGTGAATGTTAAAAATATTCTCATTATCCATGCAAATGCTCACTTACAAAGTCGTAGCATATAGTTACGACGGACCTATGGAGCTAGGTGCATAGTTTGTTATGCTTAATGGCTGATTGAATTTAATAATTATATAAATAAACCAATTACAAAGGATGTGTTATGAAAACTCTATATTCTACTCAAGCAACCGTCACTGGCGGTCGTTCTGGTAAGGCTAGTCTGCAAGATAGTGATTTGACCATTAACATGGTCGCACCGGGTTCAGGTAAAGATGGTAATAATCCAGAGCAATTATTTGCGATGGGTTATGCGGCTTGCTTCGATGGCGCACTTGCGGCAGTCAAAGGCGAAGAAAAAGCAAAATTTGACTCGACCACTCAAGTATCGGTAGATTTACGTAAAGGTGAAGGTCTAGACTTTCAATTGGCGGTGAAAATTCATGTGGCTGCTGAAAATACAGAGCTATCTGCTGATGAATTTCAACAGCTGGTCGAGAAAGCCAATAAAGTTTGCCCATACTCGAAAGCCACACACGGTAATATCGACAGCGAAGTGACGTCAGAAGTAAAATAATCTCTGATCAATGACAGTATCAGTAATAGACATAAAAGAGCTCAGTTAACGCTGGGTTCTTTTTTTTCTTAAATTTTGGTCAAAAAATAATAACGTTATAGTGGATTCACTTTAAAACAGATACAGTGCGACTGGGATGAATTTTTCGTAGCCTCTGTGATAGCAGCAAGCAAGGAAAATTGATATCAGCCATACCGTCGCGTTTTTATAATATTTTAACTATAGAACCTATCATAACTTTTAAGCAGTTCGGCACACGTCATTTTTATCGTTATAATAAGCACATATTTCTATCTAATAGCTGATAAGTGACCTTTATGACTGATCCTATGACCGACTCCATTACCGACAGTGACCACAACTCCCATCAAGCGATTGATCCTGCCGCTTTGCCAAACTTTGATACCATGCCCAATGTGGCGACCATGGACACTAGTCATGTGGACAGCAATCAGCCCCCTTTTATCTTGGTTGATGGCTCTTACTATCTGTTTCGCACTTATCATGCCTTGCCAAAAACCATGCAAAACTCGCAAGGTCTAATAACCAATGCCATCCGTGGCACGCTCAATGCCTTGCTTAAACTGATGCGACGCTATCACCCCACTCATATGGCAGTTTGTTTTGATACCAAGTCACCCACTTTTCGCCATCATATGTCTGCTGATTATAAAGCCGCTCGTCCGCCCATCGACATAGAGCTGGTAGAGCAGATTCCTTATATCCATCGCTTGGTGACCGCATTAGGTATTCCGCTGTTGCGCATCGAGGGCGCAGAAGCCGATGATATCATCGGGACATTGGCGCATCGTGCAGTCGAACAAGGCCATCACGTCGTCATCTCCACCGGCGATAAAGACATGGTGCAACTGGTTAATGACTGCGTCATATTGGAAGACAGCTTTACTGGCAAAGTCACGGACACTCAAGCGGTCGTAGACAAACTTGGTATCATGCCAAACCAAATGATTGATTTTTTGACCTTGATGGGTGATGCCTCAGACGGTATCAAAGGCGTGCCTGGTATCGGTAAAAAAACGGCAAAAGACCTACTCGTTGAGTATGGCGACATCGGCAATATGTTAAAGCATATTGGCTTTATCAAAGGTCGCGGTGCTAAAGGTTTGATTGAACACGCTGATGACATTCCGTTTAATAGGAAGCTGGCCACCATCGTGACAGACTTAGCTATCGGTCAAGATTGGAACGATCTGAAAATCAATACCGATCCTTGTGCTCATATAGACGAATTACGCGAATTGTATAATGAGCTTGAGTTTAGAAACGAGCTAGCGTCTCTTGACCACCCAAACCATCCTGCCAATGGCTCGCAGAGTGTCGCTGACAGTCAAGCAGATGCTGAATCACAAGCACAAATCGCTAAGTCGCTACAATCAAGCAAGATGGATAATCTCAAAGACAGCCAAAATCCTGATAGAGCATGGCACACGATTTTAGACGAGCCTGCTTTTGAGAGTCTGATCCAACTACTAGAATCTACGCCACATTTCGTTATAGATACTGAGACCACTAGCGTTTATTGGCGTCAGGCGGAAATCGTCGGTTTGTCCTTTGCTGTGCAAGCACATGAAGCGTACTACATTCCGCTGACGCATAGTCTAGAGGGTGACGAGCTAACGGCTAAACAGCTCGACCGTGATACCGTTTTGACACGCCTAAAGCCAATTTTAGAAAATCCAAATATCGGTAAAATCGGTCAACACCTAAAATACGATGCGCATATTCTCAGTCATTATGATATCGATTTGGTCGGTGCCATTCATGAACAACCCAATAATTGGGCCATGGATACCATGCTTGCCAGCTATGTGATTAATGCAGCGGCCACTCGCCACGGTATGGATGATTTGGCGCGTCATTATCTACAAACGCAGACTATTAGCTTTGAGGAGGTCGCGGGTAAAGGCGCTAAGCAAGTTACGTTCGACCAAGTCGCCATCGATATCGCCAGTGACTATGCTTGTGAAGATGCTGACATTACCTATCAATTATTTGAGGTGTTTAGCGTTGAGCTGGCGAACGATGCCAATAATACCAAGCTGCTACATGAGTTAGAGATTCCAACGGCAGAGATACTTTGTCAAATGGAAGCAAATGGCATTTTAATTAAACGCCCATTCTTAAACGAATTATCTAAGCGCTTCGATGAAGAAATTATCGTGCTTGAAAAACAGGCTTATGAAATCGCTGGCGAAGAATTTAACTTAGGCTCACCTAAGCAGCTCGGCGAAATGTTATTTGAGAAACTCGGTGTTCCGGGTGGCAAAAAGACCAAATCCGGTCAATACTCTACTGGTGAAGCCATACTATCGAAAATTGATCACCCATTGGTCGATATCACCTTAGAATATCGCGGACTATCTAAGCTCAAAAGCACTTATACCGATGCGCTTGATAATGTGGCTGATGCTGAGACTGATCGTGTGCATACCAGCTATCACCAAGCATTGACCAGCACGGGTCGTTTATCTTCGACTGATCCCAATTTACAAAACATTCCGATTCGTACTGCAACTGGTCGCCTAATTCGCCAAGCCTTTATCGCACCAGCAGGTCGTGTGATTCTCGCAGCGGATTATTCACAAATTGAATTGCGTCTCATGGCACATTTTTCAGGTGATAAGAACTTAACTGACGCCTTTAACGAAGGGTTAGATATTCACGCTGCCACCGCTGCTGAAGTACTGGGTAAGGATGTCGCAGACGTTACCTCGACCGAGCGCCGTAATGCCAAAGCCATTAACTTTGGACTACTGTATGGCATGAGTGCCTTTGGACTTGCCAAGCAATTACAGATGAGCCGCAATGAGGCGCAAGACTATATCGACATGTACTTTGATCGCTATCCGGGCGTCAAAAACTACATGATCAATACTCGTGCCAGTGCCCATGAGCAAGGCTATGTCGAGACGATATTAGGTCGTAAACTCTATACCCCTGATATCACCCATAGCAACCGCATGGTCAAGCAAGGCGCTGAACGTGCTGCGATTAACGCACCACTACAAGGCTCAGCGGCAGATTTGATTAAGCTTGCTATGATTGCCGTCGATAAGGTATTGCCAAAAGAGCAAGCTAAAATGCTGCTACAAGTCCATGATGAACTGGTGTTCGAAGTCGATGCCGATAAGGTCGATGAGATTAGCCAGTTGATTACCGATGCAATGCAAGATGTCTTAAGGACGACAGCCGTGGAAAAAGGCTGGAACGTCAATTTTGCAGTGCCATTATTGGTCGAGACTGATAGTGGTCAAAACTGGGATGAGGCGCATTAATTACAGACTGTCACTCGCTTAGACCTGAGATAAGTGGTCTTTAGATGCTTAGAAAAAGTAAAAATTTCTAATAACCAAGACTACAATGAATGATTAGGGCGTGTCTTCATTTCAAAAATGGTGATAAAAATGAGATAAATTGCCGTCAAACAAGAAAAATAGTGCAGATAATATCGGGATATTAACCAGCTATTTGACGATGTTTGGCAAGATTTAGCAATTTTTAGCCCATTCAGATGACTATCGAGTGAATTGAAGACACGCCCTAACTATTATTCATATTAACAATCACTTATGACCAGTTGGTTATATTTTATAACGGTAATATCTCAGTATAGGCGTTATAATGGTGGCACATTAAATCATAATTATTCATTCATTATTTTTTGCTTTGAAGTGAGCCTTTGCGCTCACTTTTTTGTTTTTAAAAAATCGGGAGTCATTTATTTTGAGTTCAGATGGCATCATTGAAGCCCCTGGCATTATACTGTTGATAGCATGTTTATTGCGCAGCTCGCAATATGTTATACAGAGTCATGTCAGACAAATTAAGGCTTTTTGGTTGGCAACAGTGCTGGTTTTTGTCGCTGTTATTCGTCGAGAGTTGAACTATCTACCAGATTTACTGGTTCCCAGTGATTTTTCATTTCTCAATCAGTCTTATGACTGGTGGGAAGACAGTGTACTGACCCTTATTTACCTCGTTGCGCTTGGCTTATTGGCTTACTCGAGGCGTTACCTTTGGGCAGTGTTGAAGAACGTTCATGTCTCACTCTATCTCAGTGTCACTGTATTGGCTGTGATACAGTATATGGGAGAGAACGCTATTGTCTTCCCTCACGCTTTTGGTGGGATAGTTGAAGAGCTGGCTGAAACCCTTATTTATTTGATTGCCTTGCTGTATTTATGGAAGTTTACATTAAGCGACTTTGAATCCTGCCTCTTGCACAAGTTAAATGATGGATTGAGCCACGCCAATCACTAAAACCGTCAGTGCAGTGTTTATGGTCTATCAATATTGCTTAAATATCTACGGCTACTCAACATGGGTAGCCGTTTTGCTTGCAGCGCTAATCTCAATGGCTTGTTCGATAGATTTATCGATAAAGGTATTGTTTTTAATCTGCGTATTCATTATTGCTCCGACTGTGCTTTGTTCACGAATCTCAGAACCAACACTGATAGGTAAGCGGACGTTTGCTGCGAACTTATTGCCCTTAATCAGCGTGCCGTCATCCTCTACGATAATCCCCTGCTCGACTTGCTCAAAACGGTTATTAATGATCTGATTGTCTTTAGCACTGTCTAAATGATAGCTGGCAAATGGCGTTTGCTTAACCAAATAAGCACCGCATTCAAAACCTTTCAGATTGCGTGACTGTCTGGATGCCACCCATACACCAACTGGCTCATCTTCAAAAATATTGTTGGCGATAATATTGTCACGGCTCGATTCAGTACGTTTAAAATGGTTGCCCCGTGTCGGGTCATCGGCGTGCTCAAAGCAATTGCGATATAACAATATACTGCCTGCGCCATTATGGATAAATTGATTGTTTTCGATACGATTGTTGCTCGATGAATCGACGGCGATAGCTTCACGATTGGGTTTAAACGTACGAAAACCATTCCCGACGAACACAGAGTTTTTAATCACGTTATCGCGACTACCAAACTCTAAATAGAGCCCAACGGTGCCTGCGTTTTGGATATGCACTTTATCAAAAGTGATGTCATGCACATGATCGCCGACGAACATCCCACTATTGATACTATTACGACTGCTGGCATTAATGACTCGGATATTGCTTGGCGCAAGAGCACGGTTGGCAGCAGGATTAATAAAGCCACGCGCGTAACGCTGATTGGGATTGCTATATTGGCGAATGTGCAGCGCATGACCGTAGCCCTCCACATGACAATTAGCAACGGCAATATTGTCGATAGCCACATCCGCTTTAGGCTTAATGGTAATAGCACTAGCTTTTGATGGGTCATCAGCCGTGGTACTAAGCCGTGCGCCTCGACAGTCGAGTGAGCTGTTTGAGTGGTTCAGCTCAAAGCGTATCGACTTGCCTGTCAAATCACAGCCGTTACTGAGTGCGCTATGACCTTTTACCGTCAATGTCTGCTTAGGTTTCAATGGTGCACAATTTATTATCGTTGTAGCTTTTGGTAGCTTGGCATCGATTATAAGCGGCGGCTGTACATGACTCGTTTCTCTCATACCCTCAGGATTAATAAAAGGCAAACGTTCGCAAGCTGTCATGCCTACCGTGACACCCATCAACGAGGCTGTTATTAACGAGAATGTGAGTAAACCCTTCTTGCTGGCGACCATTAAGCACCTCTTATTTATTGTCCGTCTTACATTTTTTGAACATCCTGTGACACCTTACTACTATCAGTAGCTATCATAACGCGTCACACTAACTTTGATAAATGAATCTTGATAAACAAAATCAACAATAACAGCTGATAATTATCTAATAATAACCGCCAATAACAAGGAAACCACTATGGACAATTCAAAGAGTCCACTACCAGAAAATATGGATCACATTGAAGGTGATACAAACATCAATGATAATAATCAAGAAGTGAATCTAGACAATCCTATGCTGCACACGATTGATAATGATGATGTGATTGACAATAGTGCTGGGTTTGATAATTCAGAAGTCGGTACAGATGCCACGCAAGGACTAACGCCCATGCATCACCAAAATATCGACGAATCACGTGTCGATGAAGTCTTGGTTCAAGACAATTTAGATGACAATAATTATCCAGATGCGATGGATATCGCTGATAGAGAGGCAGCAGAACGTAGTAACGATGATGCTTTTTAGGATAACTATTCAGTCATAAAAAATCCCGCTCGATAGCATTGAGCGGGATTTTTTGTTTCTTAGAAGGTGCTTAAATTTTAAGGTTTTATCAAATTCAAAAACTACACTGCTGACACTGGCTGATCGGTCCAAACATCTCGGTAACTGGTGTAGTAAGTGAGCAACATGATTGGCAGTATTAAAAATACACCCAGTCCCAAGGTCAGCATGGTCAGGATGGGTAACAACAACACAGATATTAAACCATACACTAAAATAGGCACGACATTAACTTTGCCTGCTTCAAAGCTTTTTTTCATGGCGGTAATGGGTTCGAGGTTATGTAGTACCACTAACGCTGGCGCAAACCACAGTGCCATATAAAGTGGGATTATCAGTAGCATAGACAACAGATAACAGATAACCAAGGAAAATACTTCCTAAAGAGATATCATTCATCATTCCGTAACTACTACCCATACCGCCTGTCATCATAGAAAACATCATACTACCCATAGCGATAAACAGCGGAATCATACAAATAATAATACCTACTAAATATAATAAGCCAAGGGTTAGCAAGGGCTGCCAATGACTTTTAAATGCTGAAAATAAATGATCAAAACGCAGCTCTGCCCCTGCCGATTGAGCTGCTGCACCTTTAATAAAGCCCCCAAGAAACATAAACAGGGTCGGTATGATCAGGATATTTAATAAAGGTATTGAAGAAGCAATGCCAACGATCACTAGAAATGTCACACTCATGCCAAACCATAATAATGATTGATCTTTAAACAGTCCAAACGCTTTAACAATCCAGCTCATGCCAGCCGCTGCATCACATTTTCTTGGACTTGCCAATAACTGCGGTAATGGGCTGCCATACTCATCAGTTGGCGGTAAGTTCGGTGGTTGTCCATTTGGTTTTTGTAGAGACACATTGGATTGTGAATGGTTAGAGCTGGACATAGTCATCCTTAAAGATAAAGTTAAGCAAATATAAAGCTAGCAAAGGTTTTAAATAGTTGTTTGGCATATTCTCACACATTGATAACGAATACCCCAACTTTATTTCATTCCAGTCAATTCAATTAAAACCATTTAGACAAAAAAATACCGGATGCTATGTCCGGTATTTTTTGATTTGCAAATTTAATCAATTAAGCCCAACCATCTAGCGTGCCTGCCCAGCCTTTGACTAATGGCGCACTCATGGCTTCTAATAAATCAATATGTGCCTCATCGGCATTCAGCGCTGGGATATAGTGATACTCTTGCCCGCCAGCATGAAGAAAGTTCTCCCGGTTCTCAATCGCCAATTCTTCTAATGTTTCTAGACAATCCGCTGAGAACGCTGGACTGAGAATTTGTACTGATTTTACACCTGATTTAGCCCATTCATCGAGTATGACGTCGGTATAAGGCTTAACCCATTCTTGCTTACCAAAGCGTGACTGAAAGCTGATAATCCATTCATCATCTTTTAGGCCAAGCGCTTGTGCCACTTGCGCTGCGGTACATTTACAACGTCTAGGATAAGGATCGCCTTTATCCATATACGGCTGCGGAATACCGTGGAAGCTAAACATAAGCTTGTCAGGTTTGCCATGTACCGCTTGAAAGCGACGAATACTATCCGCTAATGCTTTGATATATAAAGGATGCGCGAAGTAGTCTTTAACTATCGTAATATTAGGCAAGTTACGCTGCTTTAGAGACCATTTAGTAATGGCATCGTACACTGCGCCCGTTGAAGTCGCTGAATACTGTGGAAATACGGGTAACATCACAAAGTGGTCAACGCCTTCGCTACGCAGTTTGTCCATCACATCGGGCAAACCTGGATTACCATAGCTCATTGCAGAATGGACAGAAACGCGAAATGGTGCAGCCTGCTCAGCCAAACGCGTATCTAACATCGCTACTTGTTGGTTCAGGATATTGCGCATTGGCGAGTCACCATCCCAAATACTGGCATAAGCTTCTGCCACGCGTTTAGGACGGCTTGGCAACACAAACAGATTCAGGATAATCGCCCACAGGAATTTTGGGATTTCAATCACACGCGGGTCTGATAAAAACTGCTTTAGGTAGCGACGTACCGCAGGCGCTGTCGGCTCATCAGGCGTACCAAGGTTGACCAATAGAACAGCAATACGTGGGGACAGTTTTGGTTTCATAAAGTACTATTTTATTATTAGGTTGATTAAAAAAGAATATAGGATAAACGATTATTAGTGTAGCATTTTATAGTGCGATAACGCATGGTAAAAGTAGCAACCCTACAATTTGATACGCACTGAGTTTTTACTGTGCGCGAAAGACTCAACTCGAAGGTTGTGCTCATCCACGCATCGCCATACAATAGGCAAGCATATTGCCGTCCTATTTTTTATTGATAATTGTCGTCTTGCGAGGTAGCTTTGAACGCACGTCCTGATAGTACTACCAGTGACCACTCCCCAAAAGATCACGCTCATGTGGATAGCTCAGTCGATACAGTTGGCTCAGTTGGAATCGTCACACCACAGAACTTCCATTTCGCTGAACCCTTGACCTTGGAGTGCAATCGAACCTTGCCCTCGTTTGACTTGATGGTAGAGACTTATGGCACCCTCAATAGCGATAAATCAAATGCGATATTAATTTGTCACGCCTTATCTGGTAACCATCATGCGGCAGGCAGGTACAGTGCTGATGATAAAAAGGCAGGCTGGTGGGACAATATGATTGGCCCCAATAAAGCCATCGATACCAATCAATTTTATGTGGTGTGCCTCAATAATATCGGTAGCTGTTTTGGCTCGACGGGTCCAACGACGATTAATCCAGACAATATTAATTCAAATAGTGTCAAGCCAAACAGTATCGATTCAAACAGCGTCGATTCAGAAAAAGCAGACAGCGCTAGCGCATCAGAAGTTTATGGTCCTGACTTTCCGTTAGTCACCATCAAAGACTGGGTCAAAACCCAAGCCATGCTCTCAGACCGTCTCGGTATCAATGTTTGGCATGCTATCGTCGGTGGCTCTATGGGCGGTATGCAAGCGCTGCAATGGTCGGTCGATTACCCTGAGAGGCTGAAACGCTGTGTGGTCATCGCCAGCACACCGAAGCTCTCCGCACAAAACATTGCCTTTAATGAAGTGGCGCGGCAGTCTATTCTCTCCGATCCGGACTTTAAAGACGGGCGTTATTTACAAGCTGGCACCTACCCTCGTCGCGGACTGATATTGGCTCGTATGGTTGGTCATATCACCTATTTGACCGATGATGCGATGAAAGCCAAGTTTGGTCGTGATTTAAAATCTGGCAAATTTATGTATGGCTATGATGTCGAGTTTCAGGTTGAGAGCTATCTACGCTACCAAGGCGAGCGCTTTAGCGAAAACTTCGATGCCAATACTTATTTGCTTATGACCAAAGCGTTAGACTACTTTGACCCAACGCGTGGCTATCTGTCAGTACAATCATCCGTACAGCCATCAACACCATCAGTAGACTCTACAAATCCGGTGGAGTCTGGAGCGCTACTTGAGGAATCAATCGCGGCGTCTGTCGAAACGACCAAAAATGCGACCGAAAAATCCGCTAAATATGAGCTTGCAGATGACCTAGCTACTGACAATGTCGCCACTGAAAACTTAAAAACTGATAATGAAACCGACAATGACAATGACGCTCAAACTGACAATGAAATTGATCGTCAGCAAGAATTAGCGGCGCTCAAAGCGGCCTTTGCCCATACTCAGTGTCAGTACTTAGTGGTCTCGTTTACCACCGATTGGCGCTTTGCCCCTGAGCGCTCGCAAGAGATTGTCGATGCCTTAATGGCGACTGGAAAACCCGTCAACTATATCAATGTCGATGCACCGCATGGTCATGATTCCTTCTTATTCGATATCCCCCGTTATATGGGTGCCGTCAGAGGGTTTTTGACTGCGCCATTTATCACGGACAGCCAGTCAAAAAACAGTCAGTCGAAAAACAGCCATCAGAAAACTGGAGAGCACTCATGAGAATGGATCATCAATTGGCTGAGCGTTGGATTGCCCCGCAGTCCCATGTACTAGACTTAGGCTGTGGCAATGGCGAATTGCTCGCGCATTTGCAACAAAATCGCGGCGTAACGGGATATGGGCTTGAGATCGACGAAGAAAAAATCAATGATGGTATCGCCAAAGGGTTGTCCATTATCGAGCAAGATCTGAACGATGGTCTCGCGCGTTTCGCTGATGATAGCTTCGATACCGTCGTCATGGCGCGTGCCCTGCAAGCAGTCAAGTCACCAGATGTGCTCTTGCTCGATATGCTGCGAGTTGCCCGCGAAGCAGTTATCACCTTCCCTAACTTTGCCCATTGGCAAAACCGTCTGCATTTAGGGCTTAAAGGCATGATGCCCGTTTCAGAAGCGCTGCCTTACGAATGGTATAACACACCAAATATTCATCTATGTACCTTTAAAGACTTTGAGCAGCTTTGTGCCAAGCATGACATTCATATTATTAACCGCTTCGCCGTTAGTGATTCGGAAAAAGGTCACACACCGCTCATGAAAGCATTGATACGCCAAGCGCCAAATCTGCTGGCAGACGTCGCTATTTACCGCGTGACCAAACAAAAACCCGTATAGTCATAGGCAATTCTACTTCCTTTTAAGCTATCTAATGATGGCTAATAAACACCTTTTTAACCTTAATACATTGTTAATTCTTTATTACCTCTTAGTAACTCTATGATTTTGTTGAGGACGCTAAGGTAGCGTTGAGGATTAAATCATGTAATTAGTATTTGAGTTTCGTAAGTTTGGGTGTTAAGCTAGCAAAATAGTGTCAACCGCACCCTGATTTCGACCGTTTATCGGTCCGACTAACGGTGATTGCGACACTCAACGATTAATTATATTGCTAATAATTAGGTAGGTTTATATCGCAAGATTTCACCTAATTGTTATCACCGTCTAACTGTCTTTAGCGAGACAATGTTTAGCGGTACAACTCTTTTTGCTTATTAACTGCCTAATTTTGGAGCTGCTATGAAATTATTAAAAGCTGCGTTGTTCACTGCCTTGTTTTCTTGTGCCGGCCTTGCCAACGCTGAGTTAATATCAAACGTGCCACTTGATACCTCACGTTTTGAGCTAATGCCTGTCAGTGAATTGTCTAATCGTGCTGCCCAAGGCAACGATCACGCTCAGTTTTACTTAGCCAAACGTTTGCAAAAAGGTGAAGGCATTGCCCAAAACACCCAGCAAGCCATCCAATGGTATACCAAAGCGGCTCAGCAAGGCGTTGCCCCTGCTCAGTTGAATCTTGCCATCATGTACTTGCGCGGTGAAGGCGTACAGCCTAACCTACAACAAGCGAAAGTTTGGCTAGAAAAAGCCGCCATGCGTGGCGATAACCGTGCCAGCTATACGCTTGCTTTGTTAGATGAGAAGCAAAAGAATTTGGTCGATGCTTATAAATGGTACGACTTGGCTGCCCGTGATGGCATGCTAGATGAAAAAGTCCGTAACAAAGCACGCGGTAAAATCGGTCAGTTGGCATTGAACTTATCAAGCTCAGATATCGCTAGTGCCCGTAGCAAAGCGGATACTTGGTTTCAGAGTAAATAAGTCTAACGCTATTTATTTTAGCGAATAAAAATCCAGCCTTTGAGCTGGATTTTTTGTGTTTAGATAATGATAAATACTTACATTAACTGGCTTCGATAATGGCAATTTCACCATCGGTTAAGTCGTAAAGCTTATAGACCATTTGATCTATCTCACGGTCGGTACGTTCGATTTCTGCTATCAACTGCTTTGCTTTGGTTTGCTCAGCTAAAAAATACTCTTCCCACTCAGCTTCATCGCCTAAGCTCATTTTAATTTTCTTTTTGCCTAGCTCTTTGATGAACTCTGCATAATTCAGCTCATGCCAATTTTCTAGCTTTTTACTGAGTTTGTCGATATCAAATTTGCGCTGCAAGGTGCGAACAAACTTACCAGTTGAGTTCTGCAACTGCTCGTTTAACGATAACATTAGATCGGCTTTTTGAGAAAAATATTTAGCATTATCAGGCAGTTTAGGTAATGGAAAAGGATATAAATAATTTGTTTTAAAAGTGAAGTAACCCCCACGTAAAACATAGCCAGTATTAGACAGAAAAAACCATAATATTTTTGAATTTAAAACTGAGAGATAAAACTTATATGCCAAATCAGACGGCTTATCTAAAATAAAAGAATAGCACTTAGTATTATGATACATAGACCCAACATCAAAACTCATATTACAACCCAAAGATATCTCTGGAGTAATAATTTTAGACTGTTCCACCTCGTTTATACCTTGCTTTCTACCAAATAAGTACCATTGATTTGGTTCATTAAAACGACCTTTTTCGCGTCCTCTTAACTCTACTTCATTGGCTTTAAGATATTGATAGCCCAAAGGGAAGTTTTGGGCTACTTCATTTTCAGTCATTGATTTTGCTTTACCATCAGAGTCAATACTATATGGAAATAAGACAAAGTTTTCATTTATTAGAGATTTATATCTTGCTACGTCCTGTCCTTTTAACAAAGGTTTCATGAGACCTGCTTCAATCTCAACCTCACAGCCTAAAGATTTTGAATAGCCTTTAACTAAATTACCTTCAATATGACCATCAATCAGAAAAATCTTATCTGCACTGGTTTGTAATCCAACAAATATTTTGGAAAATACATCTTTTGCGGTTAAGGGTTGTTTATGTAATTTTTCAAATAAATTAATTTCAGTATCAGATAATAAATTCCATTTCTCATGAGTCAATTCGTCATAAGACAAACTTGTCCACTCAATTATTTCTTGGATTTTTTGTGGGTTGATAAAGCTAAATTGTAGCTCATTTTTTGACATTTTATTAAGCGTTAAAATGCAAGTATAAGTCGTTACTTCAAAGACTAGATGTTCCTCAAAATGTAATAAACTTGCAACAAGCTTGTTTTCTGCCAGTAATCTACGGACGCCTTCTCCAAACTCAGAAATAAGGAACTTATGCGGTAAAATAAGTGAAACTTGTCCAGTCTCTTTAATTAAATCTAAAGAGCGTTCAATAAATAAAACATAAATATCATAATTCCCCATCGCAGATTCAAATTGCTTTTCATAATAGCTAACCATTTCAGGATAAGCACTTTGAAGTCCTTGAATGCGTAAATAAGGCGGATTACCAATCACCACATCAAAGCCACCTTTTGCAAAGACTTGTGGGAACGCTGCTTGCCAGTTAAAGGCTTTGTCCCCTGCGACTGCGGGATCATCAATCAGTGAGTTACCGCATTGGATATTATCATTCAGATTATTCAGCTTACGTCGTGGCTGCGCTGTCCGTAGCCACAGTGACAGCTTGGCAATCTCGACGCTTTCTTCGTTGATATCGACCCCGAACAAGTTGTTTTCTAAAATACTGTTTTCGATATCAGGGTAAGCCAGACCACTACCGAATAACTTGGTCTCTAGCTCAACGATATACTCATGCTCAGCGATTAAGAAGTTTAGCGCCTCATTCAAGAATGCACCACTCCCTACCGCAGGGTCACAAATAGTTATTTGTAATAACCAATCTCGATACGCATTTAATCTATCCAGAGCTACCTTTTCTTCTTCAATTCTCTTATCCGTTTTTTTTCGTTTTTTACCACTTTTATTAATAGTAATATCTTGCTCATAATCTTCTTCATTCAATGCTAACGCTGACTTTTTGTCCTCACAAAGCTTGCCGACCGTGTTTTCGACGATATATTTGGTGATATATTTGGGCGTATAAAATACCCCGTCTTTTTTACGCTTGGTCTGCGATTTATCGACCACCTCACCTGTCAGCTGCGCCTTTACCTCATCAAGCTCTGATAATGAGTTTTCAAAGATATGACCTAAGATATTGACGTCTACCTCACTGTCAAAGTCGTATTCGGAGAGTATCTTGATATGGGTCTGTAGAATATCATCGCTGATGATGACGCTGTCCAGCAGCTCGTCAGTGCTGAACAGTCCACCGTTATAGGCGAATATCTCGCTATACTCATCCTTATGACCTGTATCCAAATAACCAAAGTACGCTTTGACCCTATCGTACAAAGGCACAGTCATTTTTAGCGATTTCCACTTCTCCCATTCGCTGATGATTCCCTTTGCAAAGTTGGCAGGCAACAGATGACTGTCCTCAGCGAAGAAAATAAACAGTAGCCGATCGAGTAATTTTTGTGACTTTTGAAATAATACTAAATTGTCTACGCTTGGGTTATTGATGGTCAAATCATTGAATAGCTCACGTTTGAATACTGAGTAATCTTTATAGAGCTGCTTCGTTATCGCCTCTTCTTGCGATAGAGATGCCGACTTTAGCTTAGCAGGCAAATCATCCATGATGCCATCACGATGCAGTAGCAAATATAGTAATGCGAAATCGTCTTGGGTCAAGGTGAACAGATTGAACTCAATGAACTCGACCGCATTATCGATATATAAGCGCAGCTTTTGAAAGTTAGACGTAATGACATAGCGGCACTTTGGCTGATTATTTTTATAACCAAAGGCTTGCTGCTCAATTTTACTAAGGTCTGTGGTATTCATACCTTTTAGCTCAATCACGCCAATAGCATGACCGTCTTTGAGTATCGCACCATCAGCTTTTTTGCTGCCCGTTTGGTTTTTGAATTCTGTCGTTATATTATAATTAGGATTGGGATTGAGTGTATAACCAAAAACATCGACGAATAAATCTCTTAAGAATCCTTCTTGGTATTGCTCTTCTTTACTTAGGCGGATGTTGTCCTGCTTTGATAGGTCTAAAAAACAATGGCTATAAGTCTGCCAAGCCGTCTCTAGCTGAGTGCTATCAAGTTCGCGGACATACTTTTCGATGACGATAGATTGAAACAGAGACATACGAGCGCCTTAATAATGAAATAAATAGAACCAAACGATGAGCAAACGTCTACTATAGCAAGCTCTACTCATCGGATAAACGCCTAAAATTGATAATTGCTCAGATAAGATTTCTTTAGTGAGTCGGCATTGCTTTAGCGATACCATTCGCTATTAAAGTATTCAAAATCTTACCAAAATTTGCTACACTACCCGCGCATTAGCTAATCCCACAATCGGGCTAGTGTTATACCTAATTCTAAACCAACCAAGTCTATTTTAAATGAATGCGATATATGGAAGCCGAGCACAGATTGTACCCAAAGTACATCAAGCGAGGATGACACCATAGCGTGTTTATTAGAATAAGACTGTTAACCCAACGCACTAGGTTTACGACCTAGCCAGCAGGAGAAACACATGAGCATCACTCAAGACAAAAATATAGATGGCAATATCCAAGACAACACGGTAACTGATAACAAGTCAGCCCCCATTTACGATAGCGTCACCAATAATATCGTCGTTGCCGCTCTTTATAAGTTCACGCGCTTCGCTGACTTTGAGCAATATCGTGAGCCAATCTTAAATACCATGCTCGGTAATGACGTCAAAGGCACTTTGTTGATTGCCGCTGAAGGCATTAACGGGACGATTTCTGGTACGCGCCAAAGTATTGACACCGTTCTTGACTACCTGCGTAGTATCGAAGCGATTGGCAGTTTTACCTTTAAAGAATCTTATACTGATGCTCAGCCTTTTTATCGTACTAAGGTGAAGCTCAAAAAAGAAATCGTCACGATGGGTGTCGAAAATATCGATCCTTTGCAATCGGTCGGCCGCTATGTAAAACCAAGCGAGTGGAATGCGCTAATCTCTGATCCTGAGGTTATGCTCATCGATACGCGTAACGATTATGAGGTAAAAATCGGTACGTTTCAAAATGCGGTCAACCCGAATACGGAAACGTTCCGCGAGTTCCCAGAATACGTGGCAAAAGAAATGGATCCGGCTAAGCATAAAAAAGTCGCGATGTTCTGTACGGGTGGTATCCGCTGTGAGAAATCTACTGCCTACTTACGAGAGCAAGGATTTGAAGAGGTTTATCATCTAGAAGGCGGCATCCTAAAATATCTAGAAGAAGTGCCTGCCAGCGACTCTATGTGGCAAGGCGATTGCTTCGTCTTTGACAATCGCGTGTCGGTCAATCACAATTTAGAAAAAGGCAGCTATGAGCAATGCTTCGCTTGCCGTATGCCCATTACTCAAGATGATATGCGAAGCTCCGCCTATATCAAAGGTGAGTCATGCCCGCATTGTATTGAGAAGGCAACCGATGAGCAAAAAGCCCGATTCCGTGAGCGTGAGCATCAAATGCAGCTGGCACAAAAACGTGGCGAAGCGCATATCGGTAGTGGCGTGATAGATGTGATAGAGAAACGCAAAGCCGCTAAGGTTGAAGCACAACGATTAGCCGATGCAGCAAATCAAGCCAAAAATAGATAAACAGTCTTACTTCAAGCTAAACAAAAAAGAGAGTGCTCATTTAATTGAGCACTCTCTTTTTTTATGACAAATTGTCAGTGCTTATCAAAACAATCAACGCTGATATAGTTGATCCAATTTGAAAGTGGTACAAGGCAACCGAGTGCAGATGTATATGTAATACTTCAAGCGAGGTTAACGCTGTAACTCTTTTATAGTGGATTGACTATATTAGAATAAGATACGTACGCGGATAGTCTCTTCTACGTCTTTCAGCTGATCTAACGCAGCGGTCGAATCATTGTAATCGACATCCATGACCAGATAGCCGACATCGCCTTCCGTCATTAAGCTCTGTGCCAAGATGTTGATATGCGCTTCAGCAAACAAGCGGTTAATCTGTGACAGTACGCCCGGTACGTTTTTGTGAATGTGCAGCAGACGATGCGAGTTTTCTTTGAATGGCACAGACACTTCTGGGAAGTTAACAGCGGTCGCCGTATCACCTTGATCAGAGTATCTAACGAATTTGTCCGCCACTTCCAAACCAATATTAGCCTGCGCTTCTTGGGTTGAACCACCGATATGCGGGGTCAAGATAACATTGTCAAATTTACGTAGTGGTGACTCAAACTCTTGGTCAGCAGATTTTGGCTCTTTCGGAAACACGTCAATCGCCGCGCCCAAGATTTTACCAGACTCAAGCACAGCAGCTAGGTCGTCAATTTCGACGCACGTACCGCGTGCAGCATTGATAAAGTAACTGCCTTCTTTCATTTGAGCGAACTGTTCAGCTTTCATCATATAGCGCGTGCTTGGGACATCAGGTACATGCAAGGTCACGATGTCGGCAGTTGATAATAACTCTTCTAAGTTACTTACTTGCACGGCATTGCCTAGTGGCAACTTGGTGACAGCATCATGATAAATGACTTTCATACCGAAGCTTTCTGCCAATACTGACAGTTGTGAGCCGATAGAGCCGTAACCGACGATACCGATGGTCTTACCACGCACTTCATGCGAGTTGGTGGCAGACTTACCCCAACCGCCGCGATGCACGGTCGCGTTCTTTTCAGGAATGCCACGATACAGCATGATAGCTTCGGCCAATACCAGTTCAGCCACCGAGCGGGTATTTGAGTATGGGGCGTTAAAGACTGGAATACCCAGTTCACGAGCGGCTTCTAAGTCTACTTGGTTGGTACCGATACAGAAGCAACCAATACCGATCAGCTTGTGCGCATGCTCAAGTACTTCACGAGTCAGCTGCGTGCGCGAGCGAATACCGATAAAGTGAGCGTCTTTAATCTTTTCGATCAGCTCATCTTGATCCAGCGCGTGACTGATATTTTCGATGTTATGATAGCCAGCACCTTCCAATACTTTTAGAGCATTGGCATGTAGACCTTCAAGCAATAAAAAACGTATTTTGTCTTTCTGTAGTGATAACGCCATATGAGAACTGTCCTATAATTGTCTTATAAAAATCATCAGTGGGATAAGTCTGAGGGATGAAACGAAAACAGTCCCGATATCTTACACAAAATTCGACGTCGATGTTAGGAGATTAGATGAATTATTGGTTATCAAGCCTGAAAAATTTTTATGCTATAGTGAATCATTCTGTTTGAAACTGACCAGACCATTTTTTTGTAATTTACAGCCTGCCATATAGACAGATTATCACCTATTTATTGCCATCACGAGCTGACTGATCACTGAATTTAGAGATATTTCGTTATATAATAGTCAACCCCAGCATCGTGTTTACGCTAATATTGAGATTTTATCATGACGCCAACTACCGCTCAGCCTACACCCGAAACCAATACAGCTGCCATCCAAGCTATTTTGAGTACTTTAATTGATACTCATGAGTTTGATGCCAGCCAAATCAAAACCGACGCTGAGAGCTTAGAGCCTTGGGGCAAAGACTGGACCAAGCACTTTGCTCCAGCTGCTGCTGCCATTGTTTTTCCGAAAACCACTGAGCAAGTGCAATCTATCGTGCTCCTTGCCAATGAGCACAACGTTGTTTTAACCCCAAGTGGTGGTCGTACTGGACTGTCTGCTGGTGCGGTCGCTGCCAATGGCGAAATCGTCGTCAGTATGGATAAAATGAACCATATCGGACAGTTTTATCCGGCGGATCGCATGGTCGAGATTGAAGCAGGTGTGGTCACTCAGCAGTTGCAACAGTTCGCTGAATCAAAAGACCTCTACTACCCTGTCGACTTTGCCTCAGCAGGCTCAAGTCAAATCGGTGGCAATATCGGCACCAATGCTGGCGGTATCAAAGTGATTCGTTATGGCATGACCCGTCAATGGATTATGGGACTGACTGTGGTCACTGGTAAAGGTGATATCTTGCAGCTGAATCGCGGTATGGTAAAGAACGCCACCGGTTATGACTTACGTCAATTGTTTATTGGTAGCGAAGGTACGCTTGGCCTTGTCACCCATGCACAAATCAAGCTTGAGCGTCAGCCGCAAGACTTAAATGTCATGGTGCTCGGTATGGACAGCTTTAATGATGTGATGAATGTGCTATCTGCCTTTCAAGCGCAGATTGATTTAACGGCATTTGAGTTCTTTGACGATGTAGCGATTGATAAGTTAATGGCACATGGTCAAGTACAAGAGCCGTTTGAGTCGCGTACCAAGTTTTATACGCTATTAGAGTTTGAAGCACCGTACGAGCCTATCATGGATAAGGCGATGGCGATATTTGAGCATTGTATGGAGCAAGGTTGGGTCGTCGATGGAGTGATGAGTCAAAGCTTGGCACAAGCTGAAGAGCTATGGAAATTGCGTGAGTACATCTCTGAGACTATCTCAGTATTTACCCCTTATAAAAATGATGTCTCTGTATTAATTAGCCATGTGCCTGAATTTATCACCAAGATTGATCACATTGTCAGCAGTAACTATCCTGACTTTGAAGTGTGCTGGTTCGGTCATATCGGCGATGGCAATTTGCATCTCAATATCTTAAAGCCTGAGAGTATGAGCAAAGATGATTTCTTTGCCGAGTGTCAGGTGGTCAACAAACACGTGTTTGAGACGGTACAGAAGTATGGCGGCTCAGTCTCTGCTGAGCATGGCGTGGGTATGACCAAAAAGCCTTATTTACACTACAGCCGCAGCGAGACGGAGATTGATTACTTACGAGAGGTCAAAAAAGTCTTTGATCCCAATAACATTATGAACCGTGGTAAGATTTTTGATGCTTAGACAAGTTTTTAGAAAACATTACATAAAAAAGGACGCTAAGTATCGATACTTAGCGTCCTTTTTTAGGGTGTTATTCTGATTAAACTGTTTTTATAGAAACATACAGACGTTAAAAATACCAGTTAGGAGTGATTTATTAGGAGTGATTTATAAAAATAACAGTAGGATAGCAACGAGAATAAGTAGGCTTAAAATCCCTTGAACGACCAAAAACGCTTGATGTGGGCCGATGATATGACGAAACATGTTAGCAAATGCACTATAAGTAATTCCAGCCGCCTTAATGTGTGGCGCAGTTTCAAAGGTCTTTATAGTTTGTAAAAATTTTTCGGTATGCTCAGGCTCCCAAGCATGCGGAACAAAGGGCAAAAACGATGATAATTGGGTTGCTTGCTCTTTGGTAGCTGGTGACCACAGCCAACGCTCTAAAAACAGTAAGCGCATACGCCAATCAACGAAATTGCGCTGATCAATCTCCCTTAGTAGTAAGACCTTGACATTTTTATGACGCTTGTCAGAAGAAATGCGCTGGTGTAGCGCCAATACATTTGCCTTTTCACCTTCAATACATTGTAAAAAATGACCATTACCGTAACACAGAATACCAGTAATACCGTGCTGTGCATTATAAACACGCGCATGACTTTTTACCTCATTGAATAGCGAGTTATTGAAGCGCGATATTACAGTCAGGCTACTAGTGTAGACCAACTGAATCAGCGCTGACTCTTCTATTTCTTCTAAGATTTTGACCATATTAATATATTGTAAGGACATAAATAAGTAATCCTAAAAAACAATGATGATGTAATAAATAACACTGAGCAAACGCAAAAAAATAACAACAGCCATAAACACTGACTCAAAAAATCGTAGCAAATATTTACCACGTTAAACTGTCATTACCCTTTTAGCTTGTTATCATAGCGGGCGCAGTGAGGATCGCTAACAGCTCATGCAACACTTAAAATTCTGCGCAATATTCAAGCCAGTTTTAACGTAGCTAATTAATAGGCAACTTAAGAAGCCACCTTAAAATCTAGTGCTGTGTTTATAACTTATTGTAAATAACAAGATAATTTATTGTAACTACAATAGACTTTTATTGGTATATCTTTATGACTTTTGTTACACAAATATTTAAAGCCCTTACTGTTGTATAAATAAGTCCCCATAAAACCAGTAGAAATTTTAAGAATTAACGTCCGTGTCACGGACAAGACCAACACGAGAAGCAGGAAGACTATGAGTAAAATCGAAAAAATAGACGACTTTCACCTCACGATTGCTGAGATCAAGAAAAAAGATTATCCGCAGTTAAAAGCCTTGATGGACCGTGTTTATGTGAATTTGGGCGGTGCATGGTCAAAGACCACTATTCATACCTTGATTGATGCCTTTCCTGAAGGGCAGATTGCAATGTTTGATCATGACCAGCTGATCGGTATCGTTCTCTCTATGCGCGTGGACTATGCCAAGTTCTCGAATCCGCATACCTATGATGATTTGATTGGGCACAAAGAAATCATTAGAGACAATCCAGAAGGTGATGCTATTTATGGCTTGGATGCGCTGATTGACCCTGAATATCGTGGCTACCGTTTGGGTCGTCGTCTTTATGATGCGCGTAAAGAGCTGTGCCGCCAGCTGAACTTCCGAGCTATCTTGGCTGGAGGTCGCATTCCTAATTACTACAATCACAAAGATTTGACCCCTGGTGAGTACATCGATGCGGTCGAATCGCGTGAAATCCATGACTCTGCCCTTTCCTTTCAGCTATCCAACGGTTTTATCGTTAAGCGTATTTTGACCGCTTATCTGCCAGATGACGCTCAGTCTAAAGGCTTCGCTACTCTACTTGAGTGGGCCAATATTTATTATGAGCCGCAAGATTATAAGCCGAATACCCGTAAGTCAGAAGTGCGTATCGGTGGTATCCAGTGGCAAATGCGTGAAGTTGAATCGCCTGAGGAGCTCTTGCAACAAGTAGAATTCTTTGTCGATGTCATGGCCGATTACAACTCAGATTTTGCTTGCTTACCAGAGTTCTTTAACGCGCCATTAATGGGTCTGTGTGAATCCACCGATCAAAACATCGCCATTCGCTTTTTGGCCGGTTATACCGAGTGGTTCAAAAACGAAGTCTCGCATCTGGCAGTCAGTTATAACGTCAACGTTATTGTCGGCTCCATGCCATTAATAGACGAAAACGATACATTATACAATGTCAGTTATTTGTGTCGCCGCGATGGTACGGTGGAAGAGCAGCGCAAAATCCATATTACGCCGCATGAGCGTAGCGCTTGGGTCATCGAAGGTGGTGACGAAGTCAAAGTATTTGACACGGATGCCGGTCGTATTGGTATCTTGGTCTGTTATGATGTTGAGTTTCCTGAGCTTGCCCGCTTACTGGCGCTTGACGATATGGATATTTTGTTTGTGCCTTTCTGGACAGATACCAAAAACGGCTATCTACGCGTGCGCCACTGTGCCCAAGCGCGAGCCATTGAAAACGAATGCTATGTCATGATTTGTGGTTCAGTAGGCAACTTACCGCAAGTTGAAAGCCTAGATATTCAATACGCGCAGTCGTCGATTTTTTCACCGTCAGACTTTGCTTTTCCGCATGATGCGATTATGGCCGAAACCACAGCAAACACTGAGATGATCTTTTTCTCAGATGTGAACTTAGATAAGCTGACTCACGTCCGTAACGAAGGCTCGGTACATAACCTGATTGACCGCCGTGATGATTTGTTTAGCTTAAAATGGAAACGAAAAGCAAAAATTCCAGCGAGCAAATTAACCGACGAAGAGCGCCGTGAAAACTCAGGCAGTGTGCTCATTGGTGATCCATTGCAAAATCGTGCACAAAAGCCTTAATCGGTTATCTTAAAAAGTAACCACTAAAAACAGTTACATAAAATTGATGAGTAATACGGCTGACATTTCAGCCGTTTATTTTTATCTATCAAACACATTTAGAGTAAAAATGCAGCCATTATGACGATTGATCTCACAAATAAAAAAGATACTCTCAAGAAGACACCAAAGCAAAAAGTGCTTTCTATAGTTAAAACCCTGCTGATATATGGTTTGATGTTTGCCGTTATTTATACTGCCATCAATTGGTGGCGACAACCCGTCATGCCAGCCAACCCACAATTGCAATTAATAGACTACCAAGAACAAACAGTTGATTTAGCAGCACTGAGTCAGGAGAAGCCGACACTGGTATATTTTTGGGGTACGTGGTGTTCAGTCTGTAGTTTCACCTCGCCAACCATAAACAAACTTGCCGCTGCAAATGATTATCCAGTCGTTACAGTTGCCATTAAATCAGGCACTGATCAAGAGCTACACCGCTACCTTAATGAAAACAGTTATCGCTTTACGACGGTAAACGACCAAGAGGGTCATATCTTTGCTGATTGGCAAGGGCAAGTCACGCCTTCTTATGTCATCTTAAAAGATGGCGAGATGACGCAAGGGCTGACAGGTATTCAACCACTCTGGTCGCTTAAATTGCGCTTGTGGTTATCCTCCGTTTTTTAGACCTACGCCAATTAGGTATCATCTAGGGTCTGTTGACCAATCAAGCTTGCCAGACCTATGATTGAATGAGCAAAGTATTTATGCTGACGTAAATTTGGTTTTGGCTAAAAACAGGACGATACTGACCAGCTCTTTTTACCCTTCCCGTTTTGTCATATAATAGCTGCCGTTATCATCGGTGCTAGACTAGGGTCTGTTGAACATTCAAATATTAGGACTGCTGATTGCTAAAATCGCATCAAACTAGGCGTAAACCGATGATAATGTCGAGACCTTAGCTAGGTTTACAACAACGTTTGGGGTGATTTTAGCATCAGCCTTTCAGGGCAGGGCTATTTTTTGCCAATACATGGCGAAATTGTCTAACCTAGAACGACTAGGCGTCAAAAATTTCACGGCGTATTGTCTAAAAAATAGCCACTGCCAGTTCCACATTTGAATGTTCAACAGACCCTAATTATTCTGATAAATGCATTTTTTGTTGCAATCGTCCCGTTAGTATTTATTATGGACGTAACTATTCACAAGCAACCTATTGTAAGCAACGTTGTCTAAGACAAAAAACGAGTATCGATTATCAAATATTTGACCCCATATTATATTTAACGTTAAGCTTAAATTTCACACCTGACTTTACATCAATTTTTTAGTCACTTTTCAACCTATCTTTTAACCTACTTTTTAAAAAGACGCCTTCTATGACTGATAAAAGCACTGATACACCGAGCCAAGATTATAAAGACACGCTAAACCTTGCCGATACGCCTTTTGCAATGCGTGCAAACCTTGCCAAACGTGAGCCGGATTGGCTTGCTGCATGGGAAGCGGATGACGTGTACGGCAAAATTCGCAAGGCGCGTACAGGTGCGACCAAATACATTTTGCACGACGGCCCTCCATACGCCAACGGTCAGATTCACTTAGGTCACGCGGTCAATAAAGTGCTCAAAGACATTATCGTGAAGTCAAAAACCCTATCAGGATTTGATGCGCCTTATGTGCCCGGTTGGGACTGTCATGGTCTGCCTATCGAGCAAAAGGTCGAAGCCAAGGTCGGCAAAGTCGGTCAAAAAGTCTCTGCGACTGAATTCCGTGGTCTATGCCGTGAGTATGCAAGTACGCAGATTGAGCTGCAAAAGGCAGACTTTAAGCGTCTAGGTGTATTCGGTGATTGGGACAATCCTTATCTGACGATGAACTTCCATCAAGAAGCCAACATCGTGCGGGCGCTTGCCAAGATTTATGACAACGGTCATGTGACTCGCGGTATGAAACCGGTCAATTGGTGCTTAGACTGTAGCTCTGCGCTGGCTGAGGCTGAAGTTGAATATCAAGACAAAGTCTCAGATGCTATCTACGTTAGTTTTGATGTTTTGGATACCCAAAAGATTGCTGCATTGAGCGCGATCGACGGTAATATTGCAGCCGTTATTTGGACCACGACGCCTTGGACGCTACCTGCCAACCAAGCCATCGCCGTACATCCTGAGCATGACTATAGTGTGGTGGCGACTGAAAAAGGCAACTTCTTATTAGCGACTGATTTGGTTGAAAGCGCATTGACTGAGTTTAAACTTAGCAATGAAGGTGTATTGGCGACCGTATCCGGACGCGAGCTTGAAGGTTTACGCGCCCAACATCCATTGATTGAGGCGCGCCAAGTGCCGCTTATCTTGGGCGATCATGTGACCACCGATAGTGGTACGGGCCTCGTCCATACCGCACCGGGTCACGGTCTCGACGATTATATCGTTGGTCTCAAATATGACTTACCCGTTGAAAACCCGGTGAGTGGTACGGGTGTCTATTTAGACAGCGCAGCGGTATTTGCGGGCGAGCATATCTACAAAGCCAATCCAAAAATTATCGCTGCCCTACATGACAATGGTCATCTCGTTAGCCATACCAAGATTGAGCACAGCTATCCGCATTGCTGGCGTCATAAGTCGCCGATTATCTTCCGTGCCACGCCGCAGTGGTTTATCAATATGGAAACCAAAGATCTGCGTGAACGTGCGCTTGCGGATATCCCAGCGGTTAATTGGACGCCAGCATGGGGTCAAAACCGTATTGAATCGATGATGACCGGTCGCCCAGATTGGTGTATCTCACGCCAGCGTACTTGGGGCGTGCCGATTGCCTTTTTCACTCATAAAGAAACGGGTGAGCTGCATCCAAACACGCCCGCGCTGATGGAAGTCGCCGCGAAAAACATCGATGCTGGTGGCGTTGAAGCTTGGTTTGATGCCAGCTGTGAAGATTACTTAGGCGCAGAAGCGGCTGATTATGATAAATCCACCGACACCTTAGACGTTTGGTTTGATTCGGGCACGACGCATTTTGCTGTCCTTGAGCAACGCGATGACTTGACCAATCCTGCTGATCTGTACTTAGAAGGCTCTGACCAACATCGTGGTTGGTTCCAGACGTCACTGCTGACTTCAGAGGCCATGTATGAGCGTCCACCGTTTAAGCAAGTATTGACCCATGGTTTTGTGGTCGATGAAAACGGTCGCAAGATGAGTAAGTCGCTTGGCAATATCATCACACCGCAAGAAGAGATTAATAAAACAGGCGCGGATATGCTGCGTTTGTGGATTGCGTCGAGCGATTATCGTTATGAGATGAGCGCGGGCAAAACAGTATTTAAAGGTGCGATTGATATGTATCGCCGTATCCGTAATACTCTGCGCTTCTTGCTTGCCAATACTGATGATTTCGATCCAGCGACCAATAGCATTGATATCAATGAGCTGGTCAGCCTTGATAAATTCATCATTGAGCGTACGCAAACCGTGCAAGCACAAATCATCGATGCCTATGATGCGATGGACTTCCACCAAGTCACGCAACTTATTGCCGCGTTTTGCTCGCAAGACTTGGGCAGCTTCTACTTAGATATTATTAAAGACCGTCAGTACACCACCCAGACTGATGGACAGCCGCGTCGCTCTGCACAGACGGCTATTTATCATATCGCCCAAGCATTAATTCGCTGGATTACGCCGATTTTGTCGTTCACCGCCCAAGAAGCGTGGGAAGTGTTAGAAGGTAAAAACGGCAATGAAGCAGGCTATGTGTTTACCGAAGAATGGTATACCTTCCCAGAGTTTGAGCTAAGTGCGATCAGTACTGATGATTGGCAACGTATCATGCTAGCCAAAGATATGGTGAATAAGCATATCGAAACCGCACGCGGTGAAAAAATCATCAATGCTAACTTATCTGCTGACGTTGACTTGTATGCTGACGGTGCGATGCATGAAAGCTTAGCCAAGCTTGGCGAAGAGCTGCGTTTTGTGCTGATTACCAGTAGCGCAACCTTAAAGCCGATGAGTAATGCTCCTCCTGCTGCTAAGAATGGCGCCACAGAGCAAGCTGAAAGCAACACTAAGGAAGTATCAGACTTAGTAGTCAATGTTAGTGCCGCGACGGGTACCAAATGCGTGCGCTGCTGGCATATCCGTAATGACATCGGTACCGATAGCGCACACCCTGAACTATGTGCTCGCTGCGTCACTAATGTCACGGGTAACGGCGAGGTGCGCCACTATGCCTAACACGACACCTAACTCAGCGCCCAACCCAACAGAGTCACCTGAAGACAAGCAGCCGCAGTCTAAGGTCGACCACTCGCCAACCCCTGCCCATGCAACAACGGGCAGTTCAACGACACCGAGAAGTCGCTTGACTAAAGCGCCAAAGATGATTGCTAATGGCAGTCGTGCTTTTATGTGGTATCTGGTGTCACTAGTTGTACTTATCATCGATCAGTGGACGAAGTGGCTGGCTGAAACCAATCTGACTTTCCATGAGCCAGTGCCAGTGATTGAGCCCTTCCTTAATTGGACGTTGGCTTATAACTACGGCGCGGCCTTTAGCTTTTTGGCGGATGCGGGCGGTTGGCAGAAGTGGTTTTTCTCGGGACTTGCTCTAATTATGTCGCTGTTTTTAATCATTTATCTGATTAAAGCACCTCGTAAAGCCACGCTATTATCGCTCGGACTGGCTTTAGTGCTTGGCGGTGCAGTTGGTAACTTAATAGATCGTCTGCTACATGGTCACGTGATCGATTTCATTCATGTCCACAATGCTGACGTTTGGCATTATCCGATCTTTAACATCGCGGATATGGGCATCAGTATCGGTGTCGCGATGATTGTCATCGATATGCTATTTTTAGAAAAGAAGCGTGAGGTTTAGCGCTTATAATCGTACATAGTTTTTAGGTTTAAAAGGTGGGTTACGAATAAGTAACCCACCTTTTTTGTTGTTTGTTATGTTTAATGAGTTAACATGTTGGAGCTGATCCTGCTATACGCTATTATCTTACCTAAGACAGGCTATTCGACTAAAATGCTACTGGGATTACTGACCAGCGATACTTCCAACAGCTGAGTCTCATTAGCCTGTCTTAAATAAGGATAACCGCTACTATCAGGGCTAGCGGTGAGACTGTATGCTTGCGGATAAACGTCGTGGTTAAGTTTTGCACATTTGTCATTACAAAGATTGTTTGTAAGCTGCAGCTCAGCTATATTTACATCATTGGTCCTTATCGGTGCGCTGGGCGCACTCTACAAAAACTGTGAAAGAGTTATGACTAAATACCCAGCACTGGAAGTTAAACGTAAATCAGGGAAAGAGGTTTTCCATATTGAAGGAAAACCTCTTGATCAGAACTTGTTATCGTTTTGGCAGTGGTCTAGCTCTGATCTTATCAGTAACGCTATGAGAGGTATTTTGGCGGAATACATTGTCGCTTCTGCTCTCGGTGAAAACTATAGTCATAGATCAGAGTGGGATGCCTATGATATTGAAACTAAAGAAGGAATAAAAATTGAAGTAAAATCTAGTGCTTTTATTCAAACATGGCACCAAAAGAGTTTGTCTTCTATTCAATTTAGTATTCGTCCTACTATAAGCTGGGGTGCTCAAACAAATAGCCGTTCAACTAAAATAGTACGACAAGCTGACGTTTATGTATTTTGTTTATTAACACACAAAGAACAAGACACCATCGATCCACTTAATGTAAACCAATGGCTATTTTATATTTTATCCTCAGATGAACTAAATCAGTCTGTTGGTGCACAAAAGACTATTGTACTTTCTAGTCTACTTCGACTTAACCCAATCACTGCTACTTATTTAGAGTTACCTTCTGCAATAGAAAAATCAGCTAACAAAGCCGTTAAAAATCGTCCATAAAAATCTTATATCCTAGGCTGGCTGGCGCTTGCGATATCCAGAAAACAACGACATACCTTTCAAAAATATTGATTTGGGACATTATTATTTTTGTTAGTTTAGGCCTGAAAGTCAAAAATTAAAACTGTACCACTGACTATGCATGAATTAAAAAACTCTTTTATACCAAATAATCAAGCAATTCTTTCAAATTTTCTAAACCGCCACCTGCCAATATAAACAACAACCCCGCCATGTTAATCACCACGGTCAAATAATACGCCGCTCGAAACTCAGGCTTTTGTGACTTGTGGCGTAAGTAAGTCTGTGCGACCATTGCTCCTACCCAACCACCCAACGCACTGAGTAGATGCAACGTTGACTCAGGCGTGCGCCAATCACCACTTTGCGCAGCGGTTTTGTCTTTGGCATACATCATATAAGTAATCAAACCCAAAGCTACATACCAACCGAAGACCAGCCAGCTTAGCTTATCTGTCACTGCTAATAAGATTAAGACACCATAAAATCCCACACCAAGGAACAAGCGTTTTTTCTGTCCTGCTTCAAACTCCGCTTGATGACCACGTTTGGCATTACGATGACGGATTTGGCTGTTTTTTTGCGCCATTTTCTGTTGCACAAAGCTCAGCTCTTGCACATCTTTTGCCTGCATTCGCCCTTGGCTATCTTGCCCCAGCGTAAAGACGACTTGCTCACCCACTTCAGGGCGACGGCGTGCTTTAAATTCATTGATATGAAAAAATACTGAGGCACCCTGCTCAGTGTCGATAAAGCCAAAGCCTTTATCATCTTGCCACTTCTTAATGTGGCCTTGTTGCTTATTTGCCATGGTTCCTCCAAACCTCATTTAGACTTGCCAAATATAGTACACTATTTGCGTTACACTATTTACGCTTACAACCTTTCACAGATGGCTTATCATTTCTTATATTAATTTTTTGACCTGAACTTCTAATCCCGCAACAGATGGCTTTTGACTATGACCGACTCACAATTTATCAATCCCAATGAAGACACACGCATCACTTTTGGCAGTCTTGTAAAACTGCATTTTGAAGTATCATTAGAGAACGGCACGATGATTGACTCTACCTTTAGCCGCGATGCGCCTGTGACGCTGACCATTGGTGACGAGAGCTTACTACCGGGTTTTGAGCAAGTGTTAATGAACCTGCGTGCGGGTGATACGCGCTCAGCCCACCTTGATCCAGAGCAAGCATTTGGTGATTGGAATCCTGACAATATTCAGCATTTTAGCCGCCCTCAATTCGCACTGGTCGCCGATAACCCTGAAATTGGTATGATGGTAGAATTTGAAGATAAAGGCAAAAACACCCTACCCGGTACCATCAGTGCCATCGATAATGACCAAGTCGAAGTAGACTTCAATCATCCACTCGCTGGGCAAGCCGTATTGTTTAAAGTAAAAATCTTTAAAGTAACACCGCCCGGTGTAACGGGCATAAAGCTCATGTAAAACAATTCATTTAAAAATACTCTGTTGAATGAACGATAAGGATAAAAAATGCAATATCAAAAACTGCCACAAATTAATGAAGACGTTTCCAAAATCTGTCTAGGTACGATGACGTGGGGACAACAGAATGATGAGACCCAAGCGCATGAGCAGATGGACATGGCGCTAAGCGAAGGGGTCAATTTTTGGGACACGGCAGAGATGTACCCATCGCCGCCGGACAAAGACAAACAAGGTGATACCGAACGCTTTATGGGCACATGGTTTAACAAAACCAAACAGCGTGACAAAGTGATTCTTGCCAGCAAAATGTCACCGATGGATTTTTTACGCGACGGGCAAACGCGCTTTAATGCTGAGCAAATCAGCAGCACCATTGATGGCAATCTTGAGCGTTTGCAAACCGACTATATTGATATTTATCAACTGCACTGGCCTGAACGCCAAGCGAATTTCTTCGGTCAGCGCGGTTATACTGAAGCGATGTCAGAGCAGTCACTAGACGATTTAACGCCTTTTTTAGAGACCATTCAAGCGTTAAATGATGAGATCAAAAAAGGCCGTATTCGTGCTTATGGGCTATCGAATGATACTGCGTGGGGTCTGATGCGCTACCTATGGGAAGCAGATAAAAACGGCTTGATTGCCCCCATCACTGTGCAAAATCCCTATAGCCTGCTGAACCGCTTGTATGAAGTCAATATGGCAGAGATTGCACATCGTGAAAATGTAGGTCTACTTGCTTATTCGCCGCTTGGCTTTGGTGTGTTATCTGGTAAATATCTCGATGGCAAACGTCCGACTGGCGCACGTCTGACCATGTACGACCGTTTTGGGCGCTACGTAAACGAACAAGCCAAATCAGCCACTGAGCAATATGCCAAGATAGCCGCTGATGCAGGTCTGGACATGGCACAGATGTCATTGGCTTTCGTCAACTCTCGTCACTTTGTCACCAGCAATATCATTGGGGCAACGACCACCGAGCAGCTCAAATCCAACATTGATAGTGTTAATGTAGAGCTGACAGCAGACGTATTAGAGGCGATAGAAGCCGTACATACACAACAGCCTAATCCATCACCATAATCCGCCATCTATCAGAGCGTAGTGGATTAAATTAAGTACGCTTTATTGAAGAGTTCCACCAAAAAGGGCGCAAATCGCTAGCATTATCACTGCGATTTGCGCCCTTTTTTTGACTATTACTTCAATTGCAAATATTTAGTCTTTAGCTGGTACGTTAAGTACTCTTGAATGTAGTTCAGCCAACCCCTCTTGCATACGTGACTGCAATACATTGGTCAGCTCGCTTTTGCTAAAGCCTGCTGGATCTATCGGCGCTAATGGCAATACATAAGCGGTTACGTCTTTGCTATCAAGCACTTTTTTCATACTGTCCTTCATCGTCAGCTTGCCATAATATGGCAGTGCTTCGCTTAATGTGCCGTCTTTATTGACATAAGCGATAACGATGGGGCGAACTGGAACGTCTGCCTCTATCGCTGCTTGTAGCAGTGTTCCATGAATGCGTTTGATTTTTTTACCATCGGTAGTCGTTGCTTCTGGGAAGAATATCACCGAAAATCCTTTCGCTAAAAAGCTAGCAATCTGCGCTGCCACCGAGCCTGCATCACCGGAACCACGCTCAATAAATACCGTGCCTGCCGCATGAGCCAACTTGCCAAATACTGGCCACTCACCGATTTCTGCTTTGGATAAGAAAAAGGCAGGACTCACCGTGCCCACGACCGGAATATCCATCCATGACACATGATTGGATACCCATAGACCATGATGCTGTTGCACTGGCTCAACTTCAACGACCTTGACCCCAAAGGAGCCTGCCATCTTACGACAAAACGCTTGAATGTAGCGTGGCAGTTTTTCGCGTGGTGGCTGCTTAAATGCGCCAATACGCTGAGCAGCCCTAAGACCACCAGCGATCGTCGTGGTCATTCCCGCGATTTGTTTACCGCGACCCCATTGTTGTTTGAGTGAAAAGCCTGACTTAGCTTGGCTCATCTTCGTCCCTCATGATTGAATGTTTGGTTTTTAGATAGTTAAAAAAACGAGCTAAGTATAACAAAGTTCTGTCACTCAGTGATAGCTTGTTCACTCAGTGAGTGTTTACTTTTATACAAATGGGTAATGAAGCAGATTTATAGAAAATCAGCCACCATAAATGCTGTAACATAAAATCATCGCTAATTATGCCAATACGCTTTAATATCAAGTGATAAGACCACATATAGACAACCATCTGAACGTTATATCAAAGCTTACTGAATCAAAGCTTACTAAATTGATAATAGCGATTTATTTACTTTATTAATAGGTGATACTCTTTGGATTATTTTGAAAGACATGAAGGTGGCGAACGCGCCATTATAGTACATTTAGACATCCGCCAAATTCAAGATCCTGACGATCTAGGTGAATTTGAGCTATTAGCAGACTCAGCAGGGGCTGATCGTTTGGCGTTGGTCACAGGCTCACGCCAAAGACCCGATGCCAAATACTTCGTCGGTAGCGGCAAAGCAGCAGAAATAGCAGAATTGGTGCGCGAGCATGACGCTGATATCGTCCTTTTTAACCACAGCTTATCGCCATCACAAGAGCGTAATATCGAAGCCTTGGTGCAATGTCGCGTACTGGATCGTACTGGTCTGATTTTGGACATTTTCGCACAGCGTGCGCGTACCTATGAAGGTAAGCTACAAGTAGAACTGGCGCAGCTGAACCATTTATCGACACGTTTGGTACGTGGTTGGACGCATTTGGAACGTCAAAAAGGCGGTATCGGTCTGCGCGGACCCGGTGAAACCCAACTTGAGACCGATCGTCGTTTATTACAGACCCGTGTGAATCAGCTAAAAAGCAAACTGGAAAAAGTGCGCCAAACACGCGCTCAAGGTCGAGCACGTCGGCAAAAATCAGACGTGCCGACTATTTCACTCGTCGGTTATACCAATGCGGGTAAATCCACATTGTTTAACCGCTTAGTCGATGAAAATATCTATGCAGCGGACAAATTATTTGCCACGCTCGATCCGACTTTGCGCCGTTTAGACTGGCAGGGTGTTGGGCGCGTGGTCTTGGTCGACACGGTTGGTTTCGTCCGTCACCTACCGCATGAGCTAGTCGAGTCTTTTCATGCAACATTAGAAGAGACATTAGAGGCCGATTTATTGCTACACGTCATCGACTCTTCTAGTGAAGATATGCACGAGCAAATTCAAGCAGTCAAAGATGTACTGGCAGAGATTGACAATGATGTGCCGGTACTCAATGTCTACAATAAGATTGATTTGACGGATGAGCCCGCTCATATTGGTTATGCTAGTGAAGGTCAACCTAACCGTGTCTATGTTTCCTCTAGAGAGAACCTAGGCATGGAAGGGTTGTCACTTGCTGTGCAACAGCTGCTAACTGGTGCTTTAACAACATTTGATTTAACCCTTCCTTATAATGCAGGTCAATTCAAAAGCACCTTGTATGAGCTGGGCGTCATTTTAGAAGAAAGCTACGATGATACAGGTCATGAATGTTTGACCATTCGTTTGCCAAGTGACAGACTCAGACAGCTCCTTGGTCAAGCCGACTTGAACCCTCTAGATGTATTGCCATTAGCACAAGCCACGCTACTGATGCCAGTCCTTGAAGAGTTCGAGCAGCCTGATGAAGATGAAGACGAAAACCAACTTATGACGAAAGCAGAAGAACAAGCTTTTGATAAATTTGATGCCCTTAACTCTGAGACGTTGAGCTCTGAGACATTGCACTCAGAAACATCAGAAGAAAAATAAGCGTAAAATTTGGGTGTATAGATTTGATTTGGATTTACAGATTCAAATAGCGTCTTCCCAAAACGCTTGGCTTCTTAATTAATAGGCCTTTTCATCAGTGGTTTCTTAACATAGAGTGTTAAATGATAAATGGACGGTATCAACGATATCGTCTATTTTTTTGACCGTCATTTTTTCACCATTATATGTGACTAGATTTTTCGACTAAAAACTTAGAAGATCAATAACCAGCCCTAGCGTTTTAGAGGCTTTATTAGTTGGTTTGCTCTCTATATAATCAACTTTTATATATTTAACCCATTTAGACGTTGTCGATTACATTGAAACATAACCGAGCAAAAGCATCCCTCTTTGCTATGCTCTTGGCGCTACTGCCTACCCGATTTTATGAACATACTCTCTATCTCTGACTTGGCCAGCACTGCTTATGAACTCCACTCATTCCTCGCGTATGCCCCTATGGATGGCCGTCATCCTAACGTTGGTCATGATCATTTTTGTCCGTGAATCTGCCGTTATTATCTGTCAGTGGGCGGGTATCGAAAAAGCCGCTAATATCGTCGGTTTAATCGCGATGTTCTTTATCTTGATGGCATGGCGTTTACTTAAAGGCCTGCCCAGTTGGCTTACCCAAGCCAGTAATGTCTTATTGGTCGATAGTGGCTTTGCTTTTTTGCCCGTGTCAGCCGGTGCAGGCTTGCTATTATTCGCCTTAGGTGATGAGCTGTGGGGCGTGATGCTGACCATGCTAATCAGTACGCTCATACCATTATGGGGACTGGCTATTCTTGCTAACCACTGGCTAAGCGATAGCGCAAATACCAATACTACTCATAAGCAAAAACAGCAGCCTTGAGCTGTATGACCAAGGAAATGTAATGACTTTTGACAGCGTATTGATGGCGACCCTCGCAGCGATATTATTAACCTTGACAGCACATGTCATTGCCCGCATCTTGGCTCGTAAGCTATCGTGGTTACCAATGGTGATTACCGCGTTGATCCTTGTTCTTTTGTTCTTGTTTATACTGCAATGGGATTACAATAATTATTATAGCGTTGCCAAACCCGTATTTGACCATCTATTAGGCTATGTCACTGTCCTTTTAGCCGTGCCACTCGCGGCAATGAACTTCAAGGGTTTGCCAGTTAAAAAGCTGACTTTGATCGTAGCCATGGCCAGCGTCATTGGTGCATTACTACCTATGTCATTGGCTTATCTATTTTCCTTAAGTCACGACACGATACTCGCCTTTGCCACCCGTTCAGTGACCACACCCATTGGCTTGAGCATCGCCGATTTGATTAAAGCGCCACTGGCCATGGCCAACTTGATTATTATTGTCTCAGGTATAATCGGTGGCACTTTAGCGCGATTTTTGTTTCGCGGTATCGATGATGATCGTGCTAAAGGTTTGGCACTTGGCTTGGCAGCCCATGCTTTCGGCACAGTAGAAGCTTGGCAAATCAGTCACACTGCTGGTCGTTATGCTGCCTTTGGTCTGGCGGTCAATGGTTTGGTCACTGCCGTGTGGGTGCCTATTTTTATCAGTGCGTTTTCCATTTAATAGCGTTTAAAGAATCTATCATTATCTTGAATAACTTTTTGTCTTTATTGATAACTTACCATCGCAGTGAGCATATTGAGGCGTTTGTATCAGCTGAAAAACACTGAAGTAGACATGCAATCGATGCGCTTAAAAGCCTTAGCCTGTTGATTTTTTTACAAATTAAAGGCGGCTTTTGTGCTTTGTTCTACTAATCCTATGCGCTAAAAAGTTATTATATGTTATAGTAAGCAACTATTATTTTTTGTATCTATCGCAAGTGGTTTCTTGTTAAGCGTGGCCATTGCTAGGTAGCTATCTTCAATGTAGCTGTAAAATCCAGCAAACACGGTAACCGCTTTAACGCGCAACATGACGCGCCTATAGGCAAAACAATTTGCTATTATTCGATAAAAAGTGATATCTATATGATAAGTATCTCCCCTTTGATTACTCGCTGTTTGTCTCCGCTTTTACTCAGCACCATTGCTAGTACACTTGCCCTCTCCACGCTTTCGATGACTGCTCACGCAGGCAATATGTATATCTATAAAGACAAAGGTGGGCAAGTACTGCTCACCAACGTCAATCCTAGCGGCAACTTTGATAAATTCACCAAAAAAGTAAAGGTGACTTACTACAAAGACTCTAAGATGTATGATGGCAGTAATAGCAGCGGTAGTGATTATGGTAGCAGCACAGCAAGTAGTAGCGGCAGCCGCAACGCTTATGACAGTTATATTCGCGCCTCAGCTCAGCGGCATGGCGTAGATCCTGCGCTCATAAAAGCAATGATGCATAGCGAATCCGCATTCAATCCCAACGCGCGCTCACCTGTTGGGGCCCAAGGTCTCATGCAGCTAATGCCAGCGACTGCGCGACGCTTTAAAGTCAGCAATCCTTGGAACCCTGCAGATAATATCGAAGGCTCTGCTAAATATATTGCATGGCTGATGAAGCGTTTTAATAACAACGTAGAATTTGCGGTTGCTGGCTATAATGCGGGTGAAGGTAACGTTGATAAATATAACGGCATCCCGCCTTTTAAAGAAACCCGTAACTATGTCAAAAATGTCATGAGCCGCTATCACAGCTTATATAAAAATGACTCAGGTCTGTCTGGTAGTAGCATGAGCGCCAGCAACAGCAATACCACTGCTAGTAATGGCCTACAAAAAGTCAGTTATGGCACTAGCAGCAATACCAATAGCGCCAGTTATGCCAATTCAGCGTATGCGGCATTACGTTAATATAACTGTTAATGATATAACTAAATCAGCAGACACAAAAAAGCCCGTTAATAAATGAACTGACCCCCGAAACTTGGACGGTTTAATTAAAGATAGGACTGAGCTCTGTATTGTACAGGGCTCAGTCCT